>NZ_CAWUDN010000024.1:0-79054 GCF_963920915.1 Nostoc sp. PCC 9305 | reverse complement strand
AAAATCGTTGAAGATCCCCCTAAATCCCCCGATAAATTGGGGGACTTTGACTCTGCTTCCCCCTTTTTTAAGGGGGGTTAGGGGGGATCTAAACGCTGTGAGGCAACTGTGTGTACACCGTAGCCGCAAGCGGGGAGGGGTTGGGGGTGGGGTGTTAGGGACTTTTGCAAGAGGTCTAATCTACTTCGTAGCTTAATGTGGTCGGCAGGCACTACTTCTACGACTCCTCCTTTGCGCCTATCAAATAGGTGAGATGCCATTGGATGTCCGTAAATGGACTCCGAATTTATCGCACTTTGCTAAAGTGCCATTCGGGGCAAGGGCAAAGACTTGTTGCAAGTTCTTACCTCTTGTCCCCTTGTCTCCTCTACTCCCCTGCTTCTTCCCCAAATTGTTAAGCTGGGTTCCAAGTGCCGTGGAAACTGTGGGGAATAACGCTAGGTAATCCTAGTTTGCAAACTGGTTCTTCATCCAGGCGATCGCTATCAAATACCCAAACTTCACTACTATGAGAATTACCATCGTATACAACGGTTAGCACCCAGCCTTGCTCAGGGTTTTGGGCATCTTGGGCGTAGATGGGTTCTGAAGGATAGCGGTTTTCTCCTAAGTCTGCTTCAGTGAGGGTTTCGGTTTTGTAGTCGAAGCGGGCGATCGCACTGAACAATTCTTTATCTGTATCCGTTCTTTGGGGCATTAATAATATGTAAGTATAGCGCCACGGTTGCCCAACTTGCGTAGCTTGCCGCCGTAGGCATGGCTGCACGCTGGGAAATTCACACTTGCGGTTGACAACTTCCTGTATTGCTGTCACTTTACCAGTTTGAGGATTGAGGCGCACTTGCCACAATGTTCCTTTACTTACTGTGTGCGTCTCCCCAGTTGCAAATTCTCTGAGATACTCATTAGTCTGGTGAAAATCTGCATATCGTACCATATCCAGAATCACGGAACCTTCTTCATCTTCATAGCCATTGCCAAAATGCCAATTAAACCAGGCATCGGTTTCACCACGACTCACTAAAGATAAGTTTTCGCGATCGAAGATTAACACCTGGGTTCCTAATTTAGGTTCCCATAACAGAGATTCACTAAAGGTAGTCAGACCAAGAATGACTGATAGTGTTTTCATCCGCATCGGTGGCATGAAAAACACCAGATACCTTTGAGTTAAAACAAAATCATGCATTATAGAGCAGCGATCTAGCTTAAAAGCAGTTTTTTGGATAATTTTGCCAGTAGCATCGCTTTTGTAGAGATTCAGTTGTACAGAACTGCCGATACTGATTCCAAAGTTAAAAATCTCGCCTGTTTCTGAATCACGCTTGTAATGGGCAGAATAAGGTAATCCGTTATCCAAAGCACCTAAATCATCCAATCCCTTCGTTTCTAAAGTTTGCAAATCAAGGGCGTAGGGATTGGTTGGTTCCCATAAAGCCAATAATTTATCAGGTAGTGCCAACACTGAGGTATTCGCTGCATTCTTCATCTGTTGGCCCCAGCGCTTCCAGATGGGGCCTGGCGTATGCATCCCATAGACACCATAAAGAAATCTATCTGCTTGAGTTTCAGCTAGATATTCTGCTGTTTGCACATAGCGATAGACTCCGGTAGCTCCTGCATCTGTGAAATGAACGCCGAGAATTGCCCCATCTCCATCAAACCAGTGTCCAACACGAGCGCCACCACGTTCTAACCGTGCGGGGCCATTGCGGTAAAGAGTGCCACGCAAGCCATCTGGGATTTTGCCAGAAATAATTGACAGTTGAGTAAGGGGAAATTCTTTTGCTGGTTCTGCGATCGCACCAGCCCAGGAATTATTTATTGACTTTTTGGTAATAGTCTGCATACTAAAACTTCTGGAAATATTGATATTGCATTTTTACATTGTTGCAATTTTTTCAAGATGCAAAAAATGGAGTAAGCGTTGTTGATTTATCAGGAAAGCCTCTTTTCTCACACCCTTGCCCCTCTGCCCCCTTCCCACTACTCTGGTAAAAAATGCTGAAACTATTAAGATTAGAAGCATCTGCCTACTGAATATTTACTAATCTTTCCCAGCCATGCCTCTGTCACGCATAGTAACGCTGATTGTCGGTCTGATCGTCATTTTGGGGCTAGCCCTATGGCTAATTGATTCCCTATCACGCCTCTATTGGCAATTATCCTATTCGCCGTTGCTAGGCAATTTACTGCTGTTGCTGCTGATTATCCTCATTGGAGCTTTGGTTGCCGCTTTTGTCTATTATGTATTGGTGATTAGATCGGGGGAAAAGCGATCGCGTCGCAACCCGAAGCGAGCGACTGCGGCACAAATTCCGGTTGCTAAATCTGACGCAGCTTCTACAACTCTCCAGGCTGTGCGGCAACAGGTAGCGCAAATTCAAGATGAAGTCACACGTCAAGCTTTATTAAGCCGATCGCGAGAGATTGAAGCCAACCTCGCACGGGGTGAAATTCAAGTAGTGGTATTTGGTACGGGGAGTGCTGGCAAAACTTCTCTAGTTAATGCGATTATGGGACGCATGGTCGGTCAAGTAGATGCACCGATGGGTACAACTCAGGTTGGAGAAACCTATTGTCTGCGGTTGAAGGGATTAGAACGCAAGATTTTAATTACGGATACGCCGGGGATTTTAGAAGCAGGGGTGGCGGGAACGGAACGGGAACAAATGGCGCGAGAACTGGCGACAGAAGCAGATTTACTGTTGTTTGTGGTAGATAATGACTTACGACGTTCAGAATATGAGCCGTTGCGGGGGTTGGCAGAAATTGGGAAGCGATCGCTTCTAGTTCTCAACAAAACTGATTTATATACAGATGAAGATAAAGAATCCATCCTTGCGAGATTGCGTCAACGGGTACGGGGATTTATTGCTACTAATGATGTGGTAGCGATCGCTGCTAATCCGCAACCTGCACAACTCGAAACTGGCGAAACCTTCCAGCCGGAACCGGATATTGTGCCTTTGCTGCGGCGCACGGCTGCTGTTTTACGAGCTGAGGGTGAAGATTTGGTGGCGGATAATATTCTTTTGCAATCTCTGCGATTGGGAGACGAAGCGCGAAAACTTATCGATGGGCAGCGTCGCCGTCAAGCTGACAAAATCGTAGAACGGTTTCAATGGATTGGCGCTGGTGTGGTATCAGTTACGCCGATACCAGTTGTAGATTTATTAGCGACAGCCGCAGTCAACGCTCAAATGGTTGTGGAAATTGGTAGAGTGTATGGCTGTGAATTGAATATGGAACGGGGACGAGAATTAGCTCTTTCTTTAGCGAAAACCATTGCTAGTTTGGGCATTGTTAAAGGAGCAATTCAATTATTATCTACAGCCTTGCAACTCAATGTTGCCACCTTTATTATTGGTAGAGCAATTCAAGGCGTGACAGCAGCTTATTTAACGCGAATTGCCGGTAAAAGTTTCATTGAATATTTTCGTCATGACCAAGATTGGGGTGATGGTGGAATGACGGAAGTTGTACAGCGACAGTTTCAAATTAATCGCCGAGATGAATTTATTAAAGCTTTTATTCAGGAAGCGATCGCACGAGTAGTGAAGCCATTACAAGATAAATCTGAGGTGGTTGAACATGATGAAGAAGTCAATAGTTAAATATTGTTAGTTTTACGATCGCAAGCGATATTATCTGTGTGTAGTGTTACTACGCTCAGTAGAAATCAGGAGTGCAATGAAACTTCAGCAACTAGTAATTGTCAGTGCAGTATTTGTTTTGGCGGCTGTACCAAAAATTGCGCTTGCAGATGAAGTGTGGAATAGCAGCTATGGCAAGGTGGTCTATCAAAGCGATCGCGGTAAAACTGCTATATGGACTTATCCAGGAGGAACTATCTTCATTGAAGGGCTAGCTGGAATAACGAGCAATCGTGGAATTTATCATGGCTATTGGGTTGGTAACTCCAATGTCAAATGTGACACGTCACGAGAAGATGGGTCAGGCAAGTTAAGCAACACCTGGGGACGATTTTCAATCCGTTTTCTGGTTCCTAATTTTCCCATGCCCTGGGAAGCAAGATGGAGCTATTGCGAGGGCGAACCTACTTTCTCTTGGAACGGAACCCCGCTAAAGCAAGGTTCAGTTCAACGCTAAAGTTTATTGACTTTTGTGGCTAAAATTCCTCAAGCCTGACTGCAACCGTTTGAGTTGATGACTGAAGTATTCGCCACTAGTCTTTGGGGAGAGCGGTTTTGTGAGCGATCGCACCGGGAGCCAGCCGTAAATCCGTTCCAAAACGGTTCGTCATCGTGCAGGTTTCGACGCTTGCTTGGCATATTCTTCTATCAGGAAAGCATAGTCTTCGTAATTGGGCAGGGTCTCGAAACTATGAACCGCAGAGGTCATCGCCCATAGCAGCTTTTCCCTCGTCCAAGTTTCGATGAAAGGCGTGAACCATGAGGCATCGTCCAGCATCGTTGCACGAAGGTTAACGAACTCGTCTATTGCTTCCGGGCAAGTAAACATCCAACTCATGCAGTGCGGGCAGAAGTAATGGCGAGTCGCGCCGTGCAAACCGCCAATAGTCGGCTGACCTTTCAGTATTGAGAACCCAACGCTTGGGATCGCGACGCTTAAAGAAAAAGCGCTGGCGGTCATTCGCTGACAACCCGTGCAGTGGCAAGCCATCGTCAGCAGAGGCGGGGCACTCACCTGAAACCGTATCTGTCCGCAACGGCATCCACCTTCCCAGGGTAAATTCCAGTCGTTCACGATCTGCCGCCTCCGTTCTCTATACTGAATATAAATTGTAAAAGGAAATAGACCTCATGACCTATCCTGATAATCAGAATCTGCCAGACAATCAACCGTATAAAATTTACGAATTTAAAAACAATAATCAGGAAATAATACCTGGTTATTTAGTAGTTAGTACTGCAAAACTGAATGTTGAGACAGAAGAAGACAATTCTAATAGGTATTTCTCATCAGTTGCGAATAAAAAGTTTTTTAATATCAATGATGGAGAAGCTGAACCTTCAGCCCAAAAAATGATTGAGAAAATTTCTAAAACTTTGCAATCAAGCCCCGACCCAGAAATAATTATCAATATTCATGGATATAGTTCTACACCATCGGATACAGAGACGGGGTGCAAAAAGATTTATGAATATGTCAATACGCATATTGAACAACCAAATAAGTATATTTTTATCGGATACAGATGGCCATCAGAAAATCCTATAAAAACGGATGAGTCTGGTTCCTTTGGGCAAAAGCTAATCAATGCACTTTCTTCTCTACCAACTTTACTAGCTATTAATTTAGCTTTGGGACTAACAATTAGTATATGGTCTGCCATAGCTTTATTATTCCTAAATATTTTGAGTAATAGTGCTGTCCACTTTTTCACAGCGATGTTAATTTTATCTGGGATTGTATCTTCAATTATATTTACACTAATTATTCTCAGGATATCTACTTATTTTCGTGATATTTACAGAGCAAGTAATTATGGAACTACAGATTTAGTTGAATTGATCAGACAGTTGGATTACACAGTAAAACTTCCCCCAAACAAGCGCATTAAATTATCTTTTATTAGTCATAGTATGGGGTGTTTTGTAGTTACAGATGTAATTCGGATTCTCTCTGATGTTTTTGATGTTAAATCTATTAATAAAAACCCGAATTCGGATATCGGCAATGTATTCCGATTAGGCAGGCTTGTGCTAGTTGCACCTGATATTCCTGTAGAAAGTATCTTGCCAGGACGTGCGAATTTTCTTCGTTCTTCTTTACGTCGTTGTGAAGAAGCTTATATATTTTGTAATGAAGGAGACCTAGCGTTACGATTTACTTCTACTGCCGCAAATTATTTTAGTTTTCCATCGCGAACTCGTATTAGTGGGTACAGGCTTGGTAATATAACAGTTAAACATTTCAACAATAAAAATGATTCAGTGGGTTACACGCCCAGATATGGAGTTGTTAATTTACACAAACAAGACTATGGCAAAGGTTACAGGCTTGATAATCCTTATAAATATTTAGAAATTCGTTCGTCTAGTAGCGAACATAGAAAACTTGAAGAAATAACTGAAATGTCAGAAGGCTTGGTACAACCCGCAGATGTATTTACATATTTTGACTGTACAGATTATAAAGATGACCGGATGAATCAGATCGGAATAGTTAGTTCTGCCATCCAAAAGCCAGCGATAAATTTTGGGAATTATATTTTCCTCACCTTGGCATTTATTCGGAAGTCTTTTAACAATAGAGATAGTCAAGGTGTTGATACCCACACGGGCTATTTTGAAGGTGTTTTTAGCCAGAAAGCTATTTATGAATTAGCTTTTTTAGGATTTCAAGGATTTTTGCGATCTTTGTCAATTGAAGGAGGCGAGTCAGAGCAAATTAGCATTTTTTCTCAAAAATGCCACGAAAAGCAAATTCAAGTGATTCTTGCGCCGCAAATTTATCAAGAAAAGACTCAAGATTAGACAAGAGCTTCTTAAGTCAAGGGTAAAGGGGAAAGGGGAAAGGGTAAAGGTTTTTTCTTTCCCTTTAATCGACAAGTAGCCGCATTTCTCTCTTGCTCTTTCTCTTCCCGTTGCCTTTAGCACTTGCTGGGCAAACTCGACATCCTGATGGGCAATTGCAGATTGTAAGGTATTTTTTCTACAAGGCAGCTATTATAAACATCAATCTCCCAGTTAAGAATGTAGCATCGCCAATACCTCGCAAAAAAACTACGAGGTATTTATTTTTATAAAAAAATATTTTTACTACGCAAAAATACTTAAAAAAATTAGCTTGTATTTAAAGTATCAAAATTCTGGTTATTTATTTCTAAAGTGTTCCGGAAACAGGAGGGAATGTCAGAAAAACTAGATAAAAGGACTTACTGAGTAACCAGGTCATGACCCACCACATAATCGGTAAATTACTACAAGGGCGTTACCAAGTTGTCCAAAGCCTCGGTGCAGGGGTGTTTGGACAAACATACATTGCTGTAGACGTAGATTATCCAGAGAATCCTAAATGCGTTATTAAGCAGATTAAAGTTAGCAGTTCCGAATCCGGCTACTTGGATATGTTGAGGTTACTGTTTCTGACTGAAACTGAAACCCTCAAGCTTCTGGGAAGCCATGACCAAATTCCTGAATTCATCGCCTGTTTTGAAGAAAATGAGCGATTTTATATAGTGCAAGAGTGTATTGAAGGACATGCGCTGACTGCGGAATTGCCCATCGAGCAACATTTCGGGTGTCTGTGGAGTGAGAGCGAAGTTGTAGAATTTTTGATAGATGTCTTAGGTATTCTAGAATTTGTTCACTCTCAAGGCGTAATCCATTGCGATATCAAGCCGGAAAACTTGATTAGACGTACTGTTGATAACAAGTTAGTTATGATTGACTTTGGCTCAATCCAGTCGATCGATTTTGGCATAGGTGCAGAATTGCCCATTTATAGAATTCCCGTCACTTCATTGGGATACATACCGCCAGAACAATTTATTGGTCAAACACAGCCCAACAGTGATATTTATGCTTTGGGTATGATTGCTATCCAGGCTTTAACAGGGCTAGAACCACTACAATTAAAAACCGATCCTTCTACTAATGAAATTTTTTGGCGTTCTCAAAACACGCCAGTTAACGATTATTTAGCTGCTGTTCTCAGCCAAATGATCCGTTATAATCACCAAGACCGCTTTCAGTCTGCGGGTGAAGTACTGCGGGTACTCAAACAAATAATCTGGGAACCTCAGCCATCAGAAACATTACAGGAAGATTCTCAATTTTCTCTAGAAATAGCAAAAAATCCTGCGTCTGGGAAATTTTCCCCATTATTCACAGGAATGAAAGTAGGGCTAGCAGCTAATTCTTTATTGATGGGATTTGGTGTATATTCTTTAGTTAATACTGCACCTGCATATTCAGAAACAGATACTTTATTTAAAGCAAAAAAAGAATATCAAGCAGGAGATTTAGAAGAAGCGATCGCACTCGCTAAATCAATTCCCTCTCACAGCAATGTTTATCCAGAAGCGCAAGCTACAATCGAAGAATGGCAAGAGCAATGGCAAGTAGCTGCACAGCAATACGAAATAGCACAACTAGCTTTTCAGGAGAGCAGATGGTCAGATGTTCTACATGCTGCGGCGAAAGTTCCCAAGATTTTATATTGGCAATCTAAAACAGATAAAATAGTTAAGCAAGCATCTGTAAACATTGAAATACAGACACAAGATTTATTAACAAAAGCTTACGAAAGAGCCGCCGAAAAAGATTTTTCTGCCGCCTTACAATATCTGCGTCAAATTCCTCAAGAAAGTCATGCAGGTGCCTTAGTTCAAGACAAGTTAGCTGAATATAATCGAAAACGGCAGATCAGAGCAGCCTACTTTTTACAGAAAGCCTATAAAAAAGCATCTATTGGTGATTTCGATCGGGCTGTAAAATTTCTCCGAAATATTCCCAACGATACTCTAGTTTATGCTCAAGCTCAAGTCAAATTGAATGAGTATACTCAAAAACAACGGGTGCTAGCTGACAATCAAAAGATAGCTTCTGCAAAAAGAACAAATTTATTTATTCCTAAAAACTCAGTTACTAAGGTTGAATATATTCAAGGAGTAAATTACCTTCAAGAGGTTAATATTCGGTAGGTTTAGTAATTCGTAATCACGCTCTCTAGGAGATGCCGCACGTAGCTTGCGATGGGACAAGGGGAATAACCCGTGCCCAATACCTTCTACTTTTTACCAAGGAACCACACCGTTTTCATCAAAAAATCCTCCGCTAGAACCATCATCAGGTAAAGTAGCGAGTCTCACTGGTGCGTAGCCCCCCGTAGGGATCGCACCCTGCTCAACAGTGCGATATCCTTGGTATTGATTAATGTCAGTTGCGGTAAAGCCAGGATCGGCAGCATTGATTTTAATTGGGGTATCTTTAAGTTCGGCAGCCAGTAAAACTGTGATTGCATTCACTGCTGTCTTTGATGAGTTATAAGCAAGAAGCTTAAGATCAGCGAATTCATAATTTGGATCGGAGTTCTGAGTCAGATGGTCGCAGTCTGAAAGCGGATTCTGTGCGGCGAGAGGTTGAAGCCAGTCTGCGCCGACTCGAAATTGAAACCATCGATCTTTACCAAATCCACTGGCCCAACCCTGACTCAGAAATCGAAGAAGGCTGGACAACTTTGGCCAAGCTCAAGGATGAGGGTAAGGTTCGCTATATCGGAGTTTCCAATTTTAATGTGGAACAGTTGAAACGTATCCAAGAGATTGCACCAGTTACGTCATTGCAACCGCCTTATTCACTGGTGAAGCCTGATGTTGAAAAGGAGATTCTGCCTTTTTGTAAGGAAAATAACATAGGTGTGATTGTTTATTCACCCATGCAATCTGGCTTGCTCACAGGAAAGATGACACCTGAGCGGGTTGCCAATTTCCCAGATAATGATTGGCGCAAAAATAGTAGTGAATTTCAGGAGCCACGTCTATCTCGTAACCTGAAGCTAGTTGAGGTGTTGCAACACATTGGTCAACAACACGATCGCTCCCCAGGTGAAGTTGCGATCGCTTGGACTTTAAATAATCCGGCGGTGACTGCGGCGATCGTTGGCGGACGCAATCCCAAGCAGGTGGAAGGAATCATTGGTGCTGGAGATTTTCGCCTCAATCAGCAAGAACTAAATGATATTGATACTTTCCTGCGCGAGAATCCATAAAATCTCTGCTGGAAAACCTCATAAACTCCACAGCTTTAGGGACTTCCAAATAAAAAAATATCCAACTATTTCTTGTGGGGTGGGCGTCTAGCCAACTTGGATTTTCTATGCTGTCCTCAATGATTTTAGGACTTACGCACAGGTAAAGGAAAATCGAACCACAGAGACACAGAGTACACGGAGGAATAAGAGTTTGAGAGGTATTTTGCGTAAGTCCTGGATTTGTGTGCTGATATCGCTGTGGCTTTGCAGCAGCCAATAGAGCGAATTTCACTGGAAATGGTCTTTCGCAGTTTATATTTTTTCAATCGTGCACGATGCCTACGGCGGCCTACGCATAACCCATTATTAGAGCTGATTCCTTGGTTAGTCGAACATCAGCGTTCTATGAGACTAGTTAAAGCAGTACGTCAACGACACCGACGCACTGCTGCTATGTCACTTGACATTTGGGCATCTGCTTTAACTTGACACCAATGGCGAGACGCCCACCCTACAAGAATCATCCCTTGATTCAGCAACGCCCTTCAGCATTTATATCTTTGCCATGCAGACTCGACTATTTGAGCAATGATTTCTGTATATGTCATACCACCCAAACGTCCCATAATTGGTAAGTCTGAGCGGATATGATGTAGCCCTGGCAATGGGTTAACCTCCATAAACTGTAATACACCATTAACATCGCAGCGCAGATCCACGCGGGCAGCATCACGGCAACCAAGAGTATGGTAAGCATCCAGCGCTAGTTGCCTTGCCTGTGCTGCCAGTGGTTCAGGATCTATGAGTAAACGATAAGATACCCGTTCTAGATACTCATCCTTATTGAGGGTAGTATAGGCGAAGGCTTCTGCTTGTCCTGAAAAAATTACTTCCATCACACCTACTACCCGTGAGTTGCTACCGTTGCCAACAATGCCTACTGTTACTTCTCTACCAGAAAGAAAGGTTTCTACGAGTATTGGTTGCTGAAAAAGTTCGTGTAACGCTTGATAAGTATTTACTAGCTCCTCGCGTTCTTTGACAAGAGAACGCCCAGTTACCCCTTTAGAACTGCCCTCCGCCATAGGCTTAAGGAAAAGTGGCATTGGCAGCGACACAGCTGCTGCTTCTGCGGTAGTATTCACGACCTCAAAAGAGGCTGTCGGCAAACCGCGATCGCGTACTACTCTTTTAGCAAGCGCTTTGTCTAACGTCAGGGCACAGGTAAGCGGATCGGAAAAGGTGTAAGGTTGAGCGAATAATTCGCAGATTGCCGGCACTTGAGCTTCACGAGAACGACCCTTTAAACCCTCAGCAATATTGAAAATCAAATCCCAGCGATCGCCTTTTGCCAAACGCCGAGCAAGTTCTCTACCATTGCCAACACGTTCAACCTGATAACCTAACTGCAATAGTGCAGTTTCCAGCCCAATGATAGTTTCTTCATCGTCGAACTCCATCACCTCAGACGCACTGAAACCAGCCTGAAGATAGTCCGCCTTCAGGTCATAACACAGACCAATGAATAACCCCATAGTCTACTCCACTGGATCTGTATAGGTGTACGTCTTACCTGCCCAATTTTGCACTGTAGCTGTACCATTCTCATAAGCAACTAGAGTTTCGGCTTGAATTGGGACTTTGCCACCACCACCAGGGGCATCAATTACATAGGTTGGTACAGCGTAGCCAGTAGTATGACCGCGTAATTTAGAAATTAAATCAAGCCCAGTTTGCACACTCGTTCGCAGATGTGCAGTACCAACAACAGGGTCGCATTGATAAAGATAATAAGGTCGCACACGCAGCTTCAGAAGACCGTGAAACAGATTCTTCAGGGATTTTTCAGAATCATTCACACCTTTTAACAGCACGGTTTGACTGCCTAGAGGAATGCCGCCATCAGCAAGGCGATCGCAAGCTTGTGCAACTTCTGGGGTGAGTTCCCGCACATGACAAAAGTGCAAAGATAGCCACACACGATGTTTACGAAGCAAGGCAACAAGTTCTGGTGTAATTCGCTGCGGTAAGAAACTCGGCACACGAGAACCAATGCGGATAAATTCAATATGCTTAATGGTACGCAGCCGCCTAAGCAAATTGTCTAAAGGTTCATCAGCCATCAATAGAGGATCGCCACCGGAAATTAGCACGTCACGGATCTCGGTATGTTCCTCCAGATAAGCGGCGATCGCATCCAATCGCCGCGTTACTGGGTACATCTCACCTTGGCTCACCAAACGAGAGCGGGTGCAGTAACGACAATAAGCAGCACAACTATCTAGGGCAAGCAGCAACACTCGGTCAGGGTAGCGATGTACGAGTCCTGGTACTGGAGTGTCGCCATCTTCACCGCATGGATCTACCATGTCTGCTGGACTAACTATTAGTTCTTCTTGTCGTGGTATCACTTGTAACCGTAGTGGGCAAAGCGGATCTTCTGGATCGAGTAGTGATGCAAAGTATGGGGTTACAGCTACAGCAAACTTTTCTGGTGCGATTAAAAGTCCCTGTTCTTCGGTAGTACTAAGCCTTAATAACTTCTGAAAGTGTTCCAACTTAGTCAACCGATGCCGCATTTGCCAGCGCCAATCGTTCCAGTGTTCTTGGTTGTAAGTCTCTCCCAAAATCTGACAAATTTCTTCACACCGAATATCAGTTACTAGAGGATTTAAAATAGTGTTTTTGATCATGATTAGACAGAAATTAAGCTGAGAATAATAAACAAATCACAGCCTAATAGAGTGCGGTGCAAATCCAGCTACCATCTCAATTAAGCAAGCAGATAAGTAGGAGCAATTCATGAATTGCTCCTGCTCAAGTCCCTTGTTAAAGGTAAGCAAATTTCCGTCACAGTGTATTAGTATGTTTACCTAGATTTTTAGGTAAAATAAAAAAATCTATTTCAAGGTTTACGACAAGTATCTTCCTATACAGGAAATACTTGTGCTGCGATAATAGCGATCGCTCTTACAGTGTCTTTGTTACCTTGAAACAATCAGCTTTCCGTGTTTTTGCGTCGTATTAATACATACACCAATGTCGCATATTTAATTATGTAAGGATTTTTTGGGGTGCGATCGCACGCTGCATCTGCTCAAAGTATTGTGTGAATTTGAGCGGTGTCAGAAAATCCTCCAGAAATTCCAATAATAAAAAATGTGGAGTCGCCAGAAGTAAAACTGACGGCTCCGACATTAGTTGAGACAGAAAGCAGTTGGTTAGTGGTAGCTAAAAATCGTCGTTGCTAATCAGCGACTCATTGCAAAAATCTGTTCAGCCGTTAAGGGAATGTTCGGAAACAATCTAGAATCAATTCGATCCTGCCCTCGAAACACCTTTGGGGGTAAATACTCTGCACCTTCAAGTTGGTAGATTGTAATGGTTGGCTGCTTGGGAGAACCAATGAACCGAATGCCACCAAAAGCAGCATAGTCTACAATGATGTACTCGAAAACGCCCAACTCCTCATATTCAGCAAGTTTTGTTAGATAGTCGTCCTTCCAGTTGTTGCTAACAACCTCAATGATTCCGGGTGGTGGAATATATGCAGCAGCAGAACTAGAGCTAGTTTTCATCCTCTGCCATTCAACTCTTGCAAATATGACAATATCTGCTTTCCGGCTTTTTTCCTTTTCGCCTAGTGCTGTTTTGAGCCGAACCTGCTTGGACTGGCGCGACACGTAAGGCAGGTCATTTTCTTGGCAGTGATTTTCTAAGTAGGCACACAGTCGCTGGATCAAATCCTCATGATTTGCATTTGGTTCTGATAATGGCACGGGAATCCCATCCAATAGCTCAAACGCTCTGCCTGAACCATCGTCCCAGGCAAGAAACTCTTCAAAAGTCAGTGGTTGTGTGACGGTTGCGTACATCGCCCTCGCTCCCTTGCTGACGGGTACTTCACTCAATGCTACCAAGATGTACAGCTTTGTCTATGAGTCCTGGCTAATTTTTCTGCCGTAGTTCTGAAACAACGGCTTGAGGTTTGGTAATAGAAGGCGATCCAAGAAAAATTTGAGTGAATGTTTGGTAACACAGAATTCTAACAAACCCACAAATTAAAATGAAGAATTAGCTTCTTATATATTGACGTAGGTAATGCAAATATCCTTCATTAATTTGAATGAAATATTTGAACGTATTAAATTCTTCACCATCAGTATTCTCAGTCTCTATTCCGTTATCTTGTACATATATATATTTATGATTTGGGATTTTATCCTTATGTAAAGTTGTTTCTATTAAACTATAATCAAGTCCATGTTTAGACATTACTAACATTTCAAATAACTCTGAGTTTTTACCTTGTGTAGTAAATAAACGATCGGGTAAAGATGATATTTCAGAAGCATTTTTTATAATCCTTTCTAAATCTTGAGGGTAAGTTTTTCTATCCCATTCGAGAAAACCTGTTAAGATAATAACCTTATTATTCAGTAAATCATCTACTACAACCTCTAAAATAGGCTGATAATGAACACTATATAAAGAAAGTAGTATATTGCATGGGTTGTAAATAAACGCTGAAACATTCGCTTCCTGATGTTCATTTTTAATTTTATCTAAAAACCATTTTAATCCTGCTTGCCAGACTTCATTTCCTAATAAACAATAGTGTATTTTTTGAATGGCACTATTCCAAGAAAGCTGAAACCTTGGGTTAATTATAGATAAAAATATTTCAGCATTCCCACCTTTTAAACCCATAATATCTTTTAGTAAGTCTTCATCATTTATTAAGGTTTTAGATGCAGATGAAGCTAACCTACCTTGTCTGCAAATCTTTTGTATTTTCCATGATTTTTGTAAGCTAGCAAATTCTTCTGGGTTACTTGTTCTTGTTTCCTCACATAAATGACTGGATTTTCTACAAATTTCAGAAATAACTAATTCTTCAAATTCCCATTCCTCTTGTTCGATGAAATAATTTTTGGGAATCCAACTATCCTGAAAATAATTCTCATGTTTTTTATTTAAAGAATATGTTTTTTCTATAACTGCTTCTTTTTCGTGTATTTTAAGCTCATCAATTACAAGATATTGAATAAAAGGGTATGTATCATATACCTTTTTATTTTTACCTTCATAACACATTGCTAAAATGCAATAGTTTTTTATTCCTATTTGTTCTAAAATTATTGCATCAAGCTTTGACAATGCATCATCTCTTGTACTCTGTCTTTCAAATGAAAATATTAAATGTTTAGGACAAATATTATTTTCTTCACTTTCTGGTATAGGCTTTACTTTTTTAGCTTCATAAGGTACATCCTCTGGATCTAAAGAAAGACTATAGCCATCAACCGGATACTTAACATTACGTTTAAAATCAGAGAATGGTAGTATTAATTCATGCCAATCAGTAGAAATTAGAATACATCGCAAGTCTTTATCTGCTATTTTTAAATTTTGTTTTATCAATGCAACATATTTGCATAACTGATGTGAAGCGTTTTTTGCGGAAGAATTACTTGTTTTGATTTCTATAATCACTATTAGACCAAGTTTATCTTTAGCTATGATGTCAACTGAACCATCTGAACCAGAAATATTTGGTAATTTAAATTCTGTTTCGATAGCATTTAAACCATCTTCAATTAAATGTAAATTATTTACGAGAAAATCTCTGATTTTTGCTTCCTTAGTCATATATGGTTATTGTTGAATTCATTTTAAATTAACGATCTGAATGGGAACAAAATCTCAATCACCTAGCAGAACATAAGGCGCGATCGCAATTTGCGTTGTATCCATAAAGCTAAGTACTGCTTATAACACTCTTGAATCCATCCCCAATCAGATATTAAACTTCATCAGGATTTATCCCAAGCTGTCTCAAGCGTTCTGCTAAACGCTGGGCTTTTTGCTGTTCTTGTTCTAATTGGGATGTTAATAACTGCGATTTTTCCTCACCAGTTAGTAATAAATTTCCCTGTGCATCCCACCAACGCAACCAAGGCGCTGTAGTATTTCCATACTGTCCTTCCCAAATGCCCAATTCGACGCCCATCAAGGAAATCTCATAGTGTCCACGTTCGTTAGCTGTGAGTTGCTGATACCTACCATCAACTAAGTGATAAACCTCAACCGCAGCTTTGCTAAATTCGTAAACACCATAAAAAGGTACGCGGATTGCTTGCTCGTATACCCAGAATTTACCAGTAATTGGAGTATTATCTCTTTCTTCTGAACCATCCCCAGAAGCAAATTCCAGTACAATTAGAGGAGCGACATATTCTTGCCACAACACATACGAACGTCGAAACTGACTATTTAACATAGGTGGAACATTCGGGACGTAAAACCAATCGGGTGCTTCGGCACCGCGTTCAGGTGGTTCGGTTAAACGCCAGTAAATGCCACAATCTTGACCAATACAATACTGCTTATCTGAGTGAATTTGCTGTAATACACCTTGAACGGAGTCAGTTAGAAGTATGCTTTGCGGGTGTTCTTGAAAATTTTTGCCTCCGGCACGCTCCGCGAACACAAAAGTTCCATCCGACTCTGGTAACTCAGTATGGTCGGGAAGGTGAGTAATGCCTAGTTCGGACAGTTTGGCAATAGTCATTGAACTTTGGCGCGAATGAATCGGCATATTTATCTTAGCACTGCTCCAAGGAAAGGGTTGTTGGTGGGTAGTTTACTGTCCAATAGTTATAGGATTTACGCATAGGTAACGGAAAACGAACCACAGAGGACGCAGAGGTAACAGAGAAATGAGAGTTTGAGAGGGTTTTTGCGTAAGTCCTAAGTTAGTTATTTTAAAACTGTGACATTGACTCATTACAGCTAGGATTTTCTGTGATTATTGCTCGATATTGCCTCTCATAATTCTTGTGCATCACCTACTAGAACACAAGGCGCGATCGCTCTTAATTACCTTCTGGTTAGTCTGCAAATAATCATGTAGCAAATCGCAACCCCGTGCCAGTAATTTATCCAGTTGGATATCTGCTAAATCTCGGAAAATTATAGTGCCATTACCACTACCCGCAGCCAGAGTCTTGCCATCATGGCTGAAACTGACGCTGGTTAACTCATCTTTATCGCCTTTCAAAGCAATCAGCAACGTTCCTTCTCGGTTCCAAATCCTCACTTTGTCATCACTGCTAGCTGCCAGAGTCTTGCCATCGGGGCTAAAACTGACACTGATAAAACTATCGCCATCGCCCGTGAGATTATCTAGCAAATTACCGTCTCGATTCCAAATCTTCACCGTGCTATCAATACTCACTGAGGCAATGCTTTGACCATCAGGCGACCAAGCAACCCCATTCACTCGGCGGCTATGACCAGTTAATGTGTATAGTAATTTACCCTCTCTACTCCAGATTTTCACGGTTTTATCATCACTGGCTGAGGCTAGCAACTTGCCATCAGGGCTAAAACTTACCCAATTAACCGCTTCTTGATGTCCCTGTAAGGTGTTGAGTAGTTTACCTTTGCTACTCCAAAGTTTTACTGTTTTATCTTTACTAGCCGAGGCAATTACTTGACCATCAGGCGACCAAGCTACACTCAATACGGTATCATTATGACTCTGTAAGGTGTTGAGCAGTTGACCGTCACCACTCCAAAGTTTTACTGTTTTATCTTTACTAGCCGAGGCAATTACTTGACCATCGGGCGACCAAGCTACACCCCAAACTTGACCCTGATGCCCCGTTAATATACGCAGTAGTTTACCGTCTCGACTGAAAAGTTTTACAGTTTTGTCTCGGCTTGCTGCTGCCAAGGTGCGATCGTCTGGGCTAAAACTGATGCTAGTTACCCAGTCATCATTATCGGCTTTGGGCTTTCGCAGTAACACATCGTCCCAATGCCAAAGCTTAATAGTTTTGTCCCGACTCGCGGAAGCAAGGGTGCGACCATCTGGGCTGAAGCTGACACTGTTAACCCAATTATTATGTCCTTTTAGGGTTCCCAGCAACACACCTTCAGAACTCCAAAGTTTGATTGTTTCATCAGTACTGGCGGAAGCGATCGTGTTACCATCGCGGCTAAAACTGACGCTGGTAACTCCAGCACTATGCCCCGATAAAGTTCGCAGTAGCTTCCCCTCAACATTCCACAGCTTGATTGTCTGGTCTAAACTGGCAGAAGCAATTATTTTCCCATCCGGCGACCAAGCCACACTTTTGACTGCATCCTCATGTCCCTGCAAGGTTTTGAGCAGTTTACCATCGCGACTCCACAGTTTCGCCGTCTTATCAGCACTCCCAGAAGCTAAGGTTTGACCATCATTTGACCAAGCGACACTTAATACTGCACCATTATGTCCCTGCAAAGTTTTGAGCAGCTTACCATCGCGACTCCACAGTTTCACTGTTTTGTCTGTACTTGCCGAAGCAATAACCTGACCATCTGGGCTGAAACTCACACTATTCACCACACCCTGATGCCCTAATAAGGTAGCAAGCAGTTGACCCTCTCGATTCCAAAGTTTTATCGTCTTGTCTTGACTGGCGGAAGCAATGATTTCACTATCTGGGCTGAAACTGACGCTATTCACTACATCTTCATGCCCCGACAAGGTTTTAACTAAGCTACCATCGGGAAGCCAGAGTTTAATTGTAGTATCCGCACTGGCTGAGGCAATTAAAGAGCGGTCGGGGCTAAATGTAGCACTATTTACGCCAGATATATGCCCGTCCAAGCGGTTATATTCTCTGACCCCTGAAACTGCTTGATAAAGTGCCGTCTGTACTTGCTCTCTTGTGTAGGAATCTACCCAGACTGTTTGTTGTAATTTTCTCCCTGCCTTTAAACTTTCTTTTAAGGCATCAATACCTTTTTGCGAGGCAAAGAGGGCTTCACTGGACGCACTGAGGGTTTTAATTTCGCTATCTACCGCTGTCACTATGGAAACACTTAATCCCAAGATGGCGAGAACGGAAGCTGTGAGGGCAATTTTCAGCGAACGATTTAATTGAGCTTCACTAAGTCTTTGTTTCTTTTGACTTTCTGCAAGTTTAGCTGTTAACTCTTTTTCTTTCAGTTCAGCTCGTAATTGCTCAATTTCTAACTGACTTAATTCTTCTCGCTTGTGTAATTCTCGCAATTCTGTTAATAAGTCTAATCCCTGCTGGGGATGAGGAGCTACCAATTTGGAACGCTGCTTATTTTGACTAAGTTCGCTCTTCAGTCGCTCAATCTCAGCTTTACTTTGTTCTACTTTGTAGCGTAATTGATTTAGTTGTACCTGTAAGCTCGATTCTTGTTGTTGCAGGTAGCGAATCAAGTCTACTAAATAATCGTGAATCAGTTGATAGCGTTCTGGTACATCAGGAAAGATAACTACTAAACCGGAGCTAACTAAAATTTCTAAGACTAACTCTAATTTGTCAGCATCTTCTAATTCTGATAGCTGCGCCGCTAACTCAGCACGAGTTTTAAAAGGTCGGTTGTTACTTTCATCTGTTAATAAGTATAAGACAAGTAACGCAGCTCGTTCATTTTCTGGGCCGCAGTCTTTAATTAGTTCCTTAATATATCGTTCGATGAGTTTGTTCGGTCTATATGGCTGATATTCTTCTAAGGTAGTAATGCGTTCATCTTGAATTTGCGCGCCCACAACTTGTAATTCAATGGGGCGGACTTCTCCAAATTCTGTTGATAAATCTTCGATTAAAGCATCAATTAAAGCGGGTTCTAAATTAAACTGCGATCGCTCCGTCAATTTTTGGATAATTGCTTTGGCATATTCTGGCGAAAAATTATTTAACTGGTAACGAATATGCTTGTCGAGAATATTATTATTAATCGCTTCCAGCGCCGAAAGATGTTTAAAATCTAATAACCGATGTAAATAATCTTCTCGCAAAGAAAGGATGACTTTGACAAAGGGTATATTGAGGCAATCGCTAATAAATTTATCAAACTCTTGCTTTTGATTGCGATCGCTATAACCAAAGAAAAATTCTTCAAATTGGTCAAAAATTAAAACTGTGATCAAATGGCGATCGGCATTTTCTTGGAGTTGTTGTAAAATGCCACCGATGGTGAACGGTGTGTCAGAGTAAGGTAAAGCCTCCGATTCAATGCCTGCTTCTAGCTTAATATCAGCATAAATCGCCAGGGATGCGTCACTAGACATCGCCTCACTTAAAGATTTCCCTAATTCCCGTGCCCAATCGGTGTAAACTTGCAGTACCACAGGCACGGCGATTTGATCGCCAATGGCACGAGTTTGCAGTGCTGGAACTAAACCCGCCGTAACGGTGGAACTCTTACCTACCCCTGATTGACCGTGAATCACCGTCAATTTTTGATCGGCGCGGCTAATTCTGCCAATTAAGTTATTAATATCACGCTCTCGACCAGAAGCCGCAATTTCTAAAGCAACGCTACTACTTCCAGAAGGTGACATTAATGCTGGATTTGTCGCCTGTCTTTGGGGTTGCAAACGTCCAGCCCCAATAAAAGCCCGAAAACCATACTGTTGCTCAACAGAACGCCGTTTTTGTCGAATGTAATAGGCTTCTAAATATCGTCCTTCTTCAAAGTAGAGCGATCGCAGTCTCCGCAATAAGCGAATATAACGATGGGCATCGTATTGATGGGCACTGCTTTCTAAGGCTGCTGGCAGTTCTTTTGTCGCCTTATCTAAGTATTCACGAGCGATTACTAGCTCACCGATATTTCGCTGTGCTTTCGCCAATACTAAATAGTAAATTTGCGCCAATAATAATGGGAATAAGCAGTTATAAGGGTCGTTCTGCTTTTGCGCCTCCCCTAATTTCAGTAGCGATACGTGTGCTAAGATACTCGCCTGTACCCACCGCGACTGCTGCACAGCTACTTGCGCCAGAAAACCGTAATCACAAGCTAATTGGATTTGACTACCATAAGTTTGATGTAACTCCAGAGACTTTTGAGCAACAGTCTGCAATTCTTCCCACTCTTGCAGATATTGCAAAACCTCAGCGAGTTGATTAATAAATCCAGCAACTATATCCAAACGCCCAGCCACCTGCAAGATATGCAAGCATTGCTGAAAATAAGATTTAGCAGTGTACCAATGGCGGCGATTTTCTATTTGATTTTGCTCTGCAAAACGGCAATAACACAGCCCAATATAAAACAGCAAAATTCCCTGTCGCAGCAGTAGAGGAGATGGAGGAGATGGAGGAGATGAGGAAGAAAATACTTCTTTATCCCTCTGATTTCCCTCTGCTTCCCCTGCTCCCCTGCTCCCCTGCTCCCCTGCTCCTCTACTCCCCTGCTCCTCCGCTTCCCCTTTCTCTGCCAATTTTTGCCAAACCTGCAAGCTTTGCTGAAAATGGCTTAAACCTGTATTGATGCGATCGCTAATATAATTATCTAAACCAAAAACAAATTCTAGACTAGCGTGTAGTTCTGGCTCTAAGGTAATACCACGATTGTGCAACTCTTTAATGGCAAAGTGGAGTTCATAACTATGTTCCCAGACTTGCTCGACAGTGGAATAATGCTTTGCAAGTTGAGGAGGTTGGTGTTGTGCAGCATCGTTTGCTAACACCGTAGCAAATAAAGAGTCAGTTTCCTGTTGCAGAAATTGCAGCAGTGATTGAGTTGTCATTTCAAACCGAATCGGTGTCGCCGCCCAACTCGCAAAATCTGGTGCTAAACGGACTACCTTTTGCAATATTCCCTCATTCACCCACAAAATCATTGGAAATGGGTGGCGTTTGCGAAATTCATCCCGAATATGATTGATAGAACTCAGTAAATCGTCGAGTCCATCTACTGACTCTAAACCCAAAATCATCAACGCCGATGGCGGATTAGCTTCGGTTAGCAGTTGTAAATGAATACTTGTGTAAAGACTTCTGGCATTATGCGGCAGAATTACCTTTTGAATGTGGTGTACTCCTGAAGAGAGTTCTTCGAGTCGTTGCAGCATAAGTTCTTGCAAAACTCGATAATTGCAGCACACCAAAACCAGGGAAAATTGACCGCTAGAAAGGGTAATTGCTCTCCCCAAACTCCGTAAAGCCCGCTCGTTAGCTGCTCTGATATCTACTTGTGCGTGTCGTTCAACCATGATTTAAACTTTTCCGTCTCTGCTAAAACTGGGTTGACGGCAAACCAAGCTCCCTGATGATCGCGGTATTCAAAGACAAATAGACTTCGCAAGAGGGTGTGGTATTCTATATCACCTCTAACTCGTTGCTGTTGCACCACCTGAAAGATTAGTTCCCACTCATGGGGGTCGATAGCGTTGGCTCGGTAATCCCGCTGTCTTTGAATTACCAGTTCGACACATTCCCGATTAAAGGGTGGATCTTGTTCTCGCAGACAGTCAAACAGTAAACCTAGTAAGTCGCGGACATGACCACCACTCATCAGGCACAATCGATCTAAGGTTTCTAAACTATCAAACACCTCTGTAATTAAGCCTAACCGATCGCTAGGTAAAATGTCTGGAAAACCTCTAGCTAGCACCATTTGCCGCATCATTGCTAGCCCTTGGGGAAAAATCTCACCAGAGCGCAAACGCACAGGTATCATCGGTAACATTTTTGGGGCAACTCCACCCCCCAAACGATGCTGAAGTTCGGCGCTATCGTTGGAGAAAGTCAGGGCTAAAGGAATAGTATAGACTACATGACAATTCAGTTTGCGTAACTGTTCGCCACGCTGAATAAATAAATATTCTGGCAGCGATCGCCCCGATGGTAAAGGTCGAATTGCGACTCGATCCAAGTTATCAACAATTACCACCAATCCTTTTTTACCCCTGGCTTTCAGTTCCTTGGTGGCAGGTTCTAGTAATTCTTGATTAATTGACTGTAAAATATTTGCGGTTCGTGGTTCTAGATAATCTCTTAACCGCCGCCGCAATTGGGGACTTTCTTTTGTTTTAGCTGTAATTTTGGCAATCCCTACAGACAACTCTGCTTCTACGCCAACGTCAATTGGCGTCTGCAAGAAATCCACAACTTCACCAAACAACTTGGTAAAATAGCGAGGTTTGAGCCTAATTTTCATCGCTTCTAGGCTTTCACTTACCTGTCCTGCGATCGCCAACAAAATATCAGTCACATCCACATCGGCCATTTCTAAGACATGGGTAGACTCAAAATAAACTACATGAAACTGCTGCGCTTCTAACTCAGCTTTCAGGCGCAACAACTCCGTTGATTTTCCACAGCCGAGATGTCCGGTAAATAGTTGACAGGTTGGGATATCCGGCGATATTTTAGCGATCGTGCGCTGCAAAGCTTCGATAATTTTGCCACCCCGCACCGCAGCAAAATCGATATAGTACCTGCGATCGCTAGGGTTTCCTATAATTAGAGGTCTGCTCGGATTGCAAGCCTGATAAAATCTTTCTAAATCTAGGAGCATAACTAATCAAGTTCACTCAGGAATGGGGATGCAAAAATTTACTAGATAAATATATTGATTTTAGGTATATTTATGCCTTATTTTAATCAAACTACTAACTAAACTAGCAGTATTCAGGATAATTAATTATATCTATAGTTCGATATAGCACATATTAATGGTGATGTTTTGGTTAAAGTAAGCAGAAATACTACTATAAGTACAAATAGCAAAACTATCTAAGATTAAATAAGGTACTCTTATGAATATTAAAAATATTCAATACAAAAAAAGGTACTGTTAAGTACAATTTTGTCGCTCTCTTGAACTCATCATCAGCTTGATTTATTAACAAGCTTTCGTTAATTTTACAAAAAAATAATCTACAATCCTTATAGCATAGGGCGTTTTAACAAAAACCTTGGTTAAGTCAACTTGAGTTCAGAGTCACTTTTTGACTAAATTTTGCTTCTCGTTTTGAATTCAGTATGATTTTGTTAGACTTCTTGCATGAATCAAAAGCCCTCACCCTAAATCTCTCTCCCAAACTTGGGAGAGGGACTTTAAATTTGGCTCTCCTTCTCCCAATTTTGGGAAAAGGGGTTGGGGGATGAGGGCGAATTTTGCATTTGTGCAAGAGGTCTATTAATGAAAACCATAATTTTATTGATGAAAACTATAATTTTGTTGATAAAAATATGATTTTATTGATGAAAACCATAATTTTGTTGATGAAAATCATGATTTTGTTATGAAAACCATGATTTTGTTAATGAAAGCCTTTGCATTCAGAGTGACGACCTCTGAAGTATCGACAATCAGAAATCTACAGCCCCATTGAGTATAAAATTATCCTGTCATGTAGCTTGTCAGGCAAAATATGCTTGATCAGCGCTCCAATTTTGGCATCTTGTCCAACAAGATAGCGCGTCTTGGGTTTTTTTGCAGTCAGCGCATGGACAACAACTTGAGCGACAATATCCGCAGAAATTCCCTTAGATGCGAGAATCTGCATTTTCTTGCGGACAATATTCATCGCTTGACCGTAGAGATTTTGTGCCGATTGTGGTAGGTCGTATTGTGCTATTTCAGATTGGCTAAGAGACTTTTCCCAGATTGGGGTAGCAATAGAACCAGGTTCAATAATTGAAACCGAGATTCCCCAAGGTCGTAACTCCATCCGCATTACATCAGTGAGTGCTTCCAAAGCAAATTTAGAAGCATTATAAGCGCCCAAAAACGGCGTTGGACTCCTACCAGAAATGGAACCCATATTGATAATTCGACCCCGACTTTGGCGTAAAAGACCAAGAAATGCTTGTGTCACAGCTAATTGTCCAGTGACATTAACCTGCATCTGGTGTTGAAAATCAGCGATCGCTAATAATTCTAACGGGCCAGGAACAGCAATTCCGGCATTATTCACTAAACCCAAAATTCCCACACCACCAACTGCATTTGTTACCGTATCAACCGCAGCTGCGATCGATTCAGCATCAGTAACATCTAAAAAAATCGGAATCAGCCTTTGCGATCCTTTCTGTTTAAGTGTCTGAGCATCAACATCTTGACGCACTCCAGCAAAAACAGAGAAGCCCAACTGGTCTAAAAGCAAAGCAGTGGCTTGACCAATTCCTGTTGAGGCTCCTGTAACCACTACTGTGCGTTGATATTCTACAACCATTAATTTTCTTTGATGATGGGGCTGCCGTAATTACGAATTACGAATTACGAATTAGTATCAATCTTTGCAAGTGCCAAAACGAAGGCAATCTTCAGTTTGGTCATCTCTAGCCGATATTTGCCACGGCAAAATGCGTAATTGAGCATTTGTATTGTCAGCAATTAGCGCAGCTATTGTGGGAAACTGGTTTTTAACAATTGTCACGTCACTACTATAAGTATTGCCTAGCTCAACATTGTATAAATAAACAGGCAATGCCATGAGGACAATGCAAATTATCCGGTTCATACCCAACCTCAGCTAATAATTTCCGATTACGATATGTATATATGCCACCTTGACGAACCGGATTTTTAAAACTGAGTATCAAATGTTAATGTTGTGCTAATTTACTCAGCGCAGTAGTCTGTCAAGTTTAAATTGATGGGTAAGCCAGTTCGTAGTAAGGACTTTAGTCCTTCATTGTCTAAACACTGAAGTGCTTACTTACAAACTCATCAAAATTAATAGGACAGACTACTGGTGGTTCATCGCATTAATTTTGCGGGGCTGCTAGATCCCCGACTTCTTCAAAAAGTCGGGGATCTGAACAGCACTGACCTCTTAAAACTTTGGCGATAGACCACTAGCCGCAGAGACATGATTTCTAATTTATCGGTTCCACCCTATTTTTATTTTAGGTTAGGCATTGCCTACAAGATGGCTTCCTACTAACTTATACAGATAGCAACCCCAAAAAACAGGACAAAAAACCCACAGTACTCAAAAACATATCTTAGTAGCTGCATTCCCCGGATAAAATAGTTAACAAATGTTGCCTACTAGTTGACTCATGACGCCTTCACAAGACGTAGATACTGTAAACGTTCCTAACCTCGACCCAGAAGGATATGGCAACTCAGACACCGATCCTCTTGATGAGTTGCCTGGTGAAGTCGAAATGTCCCTTTTCGACCATCTAGAAGAATTGCGGCAACGGATTTTCTATTCGTTGATTGCCGTAACAGTGGGCATTATTGGCTGTTTCTTTGCCGTTAAGCCAATTGTCCAATTACTTGAGGTTCCTGCACAAGGAGTAAAATTTCTCCAACTTGCACCTGGAGAATATTTCTTTGTCTCCCTGAAAGTTGCAGCCTACACTGGCATTGTACTTACTAGTCCTTTCATTCTTTACCAGATTATCCAGTTTGTGCTTCCAGGACTGACTCGCCGCGAACGCCGTTTACTGGGGCCTGTGGTTTTGGGTTCGAGTGTGCTATTTGGAGCGGGTTTAGTATTTGCCTATTTACTCCTTATCCCCGCAGCGTTGAAATTTTTCATTAGCTACGGAGCAGATGTAGTCGAACAACTTTGGTCAATTGATAAATATTTTGAATTTGTGCTGCTACTGTTATTTAGCACTGGTTTAGCATTTCAAATTCCCATCATCCAACTGTTGCTCGGTAATTTGAACATTGTCTCGTCAGAACGGATGGTTTCTGGTTGGCGTTACGTGATTATGGGAGCAGTGGTTTTAGGAGCCGTCCTGACACCTTCTACTGACCCCTTGACTCAAAGTCTTTTAGCGGGAGCAGTTTTAGCGCTTTATTTCGGCGGTGTTGGACTGGTGAAGCTTACAGGTAAATAACATTTGGAATAGGTTACAGGTGACAGTGAATAAGTTATAAGGAGGGCTACGAAGACGGACATCTGATGAAAAGGATATTTATAGGTTATTTATTAGGGTTGACATTATTAACCGCTTGTAGCAAAGAACCCACAGATAGGCTTACACAAGAACTACAAACTGTAAAATCATGGACAGCTACAAGCAAAATGGTTGCTAATGCTTGGGTACGAGGTGCTGTGCCAAAAGTCTATGCGAAACAAACACTGAAGAAAGCACAGCAAGAGTTCCAAACAGAAACCGACAACATAGCCCAGATAGAATCATCTACAGCTATTCCCCAGCCTTACAAGTTAGCACTTTTAGGTCATATCAAACGGTTAGCAAAAATCACAGAGCAAATGTCAACCGCAGTTGAACAAGAAAATTATTCTGTAGTGGCACAAAGAATTGGGGATTTATCGCTAGAAGGACGAACACTAGACTCGCAACTACCACAGCAGAACAAACCATGAAGAAAGTTTTTGAAATCGCGCTGGGGATTGTGACTAGTATAGGTGGCTTTTTGGATGTGGGTGCGATCGCTACAGCAGCAGAGGCTGGATCTATTTTCGGCTTTCAACTAATCTGGGCGATTATTCTGGGTACGATTTGTGTGATTTTTTTGGTAGAAATGTCTGGGCGGTTAGCAGCAGTTAGCAAGCATACTTTAGCTGCTGCGGTGCGCGAGCGTTTTGGATTTAATTTTTATATTATTCCACTGATTGCAGAAGTCGTAGTTGATTTTCTAGTGCTAGCAGCAGAAATTGGTGGTGTTTGCATCGCCTTACAACTGCTAACGGGTATTAGCTTTCAGTGGTATGCTTTACCCGTTGCCTTTGCAATTTGGTTGCTAATTTGGTACGGCAACTTTGGCATTATTGAAAATGGTATTTCCGTATTAGGGTTGGTGACACTAGTTTTTGTTGTCGCTACTTTCAAGTTGCATCCATCTCTAACACAACTTGGCAGTGGTTTGTTGCCAACTCTGCCACAACAAGATACCGCTCATTATTTATATCTTGGAGTTGGGATTTTGGGGGCTTTGATTAGCCCCTATTTATTTTACTTTTACTCATCTGGGGCAGTAGAAGATAAGTGGGATGAAGAGTATATCGGTGTAAATCGCGCAGTTGCCGGTTTAGGGATGAGCTTTGGTAGTGTTGTATCGCTAGGGGTGCTGATTGTGTCAGCACTAGTACTCAAACCCAAAGGCGTTGAGGTAGATAGCTACGAACAAGCGGCGTTGATGTTGACAGAAACTTTTGGTTACTGGGGCTTTGTACTATTTGCAGCATCCTTGGGTATTGCTTGCTTTGGCGCAGCACTGGAGGTGACTCTCGATACAGCCTATATTGTTGCTCAGTCCTTTGGTTGGAATTGGGGCGAAAATCTCAAACCAAAAGATGCCGCACGCTTTAGTTTGGTCTACACTGTGTTTGTCTTTCTCGCTTCTTTATTAATGGTATTTGGAATCGACCCATTGCAATTGACTTTGTTTTCAATGGCGATTACAGCAGTAATTTTGCCGCCTGTGATTGTGCCATTTTTGGTATTGATGAACGATGAATTATATGTTGGCAAGTATCGCAACGGTTGGATAAGTAATAGTGTTGTAATCTTTACAATTGTGCTGACATTCGTGTTGGCGATCGTTGCTATTCCCCTAGAAATTCTTGGAGGGTGATCGCTGCTGCGCGTTTACGTTAATAATCAACTGAAAGTGATAGAAAATGAACATTATTAGAGATGTACTTGATAACCAATTAGTTGACAGCGATCGCCGCCATCTGGGCAAAGTCGATGGTATTGTCATAGAGTTACGCGACGGAGAACCGCCACGACTCACTTATATCGAAACTGGTATGACAATTCTTGCACGACGTATTCACCCACGTTTAGAAAGGTGGGTAGCAGCAATTGAAAGTAGCTGGGGTGCTAAACAAAGTGAACCCTTTAGAATTCCGTGGTCAAAAGTGCGAAATGTTGGTATTGATGTCGAAGTCGAGATTGAAGCTGACAAAACTCCAGCATTAGCTTATGAAAAATGGCTTCAGGAACAGATTATTAGCCGAATTCCAGGGGCAGAACATGGCAACTCGTGAAATTCATCTGGAATTGCTACTGGGTAAACAAGTATTGGATTCAACTGGTAAACCCGTCGGACGCATTGAAGAAGTTCATGCCCAACAGCAAGGTGAAGAATGGGTTATTCAGGAATATCTGATTGGAACCACTGCTGTGTTAGAAAGACTATCAGCTTGGGCAATTGGGTTGAGGATCTTACATTTACTTGGGGCACATAAGATCCACAATGGCTATACAATATCTTGGGAGCAGCTAGATTTAACTAACCCTGAAAAGCCTTGTTTGCTCTGTACCTTAGATGATTTAAAAGCATTAAAGACTTCCAAAAAATAAAACTTAAAATCTAGCTTACTAAGCCCAAATCTAGCGCATCTGCATCAAATGCTAGTAATAATGAAATAAATAGAGTTAACCATCTTTACTTAACTCAAATAGACTTTTTCCATTAGCAAGAGGTAACACATAAGCAATCTCACCTAACTCGGCTTTCTCTGTGCCAAAAAATGTACCTCGATGCTCAGGAGTGATTAGCAATTGAGTTGTTTTTGGAGTTGATACGGAACTAATAGATATCTCGACATAACCCCGCAACTCAAAATTTGCCTCTTCTCGAAGTTTTTTATTAGTAGCATCCGGTTGCAGGATAAATAAGCCTGTATCATTAGCATTGATAGGAAATGTAAAGCGTGATTTCTGTATACCTCCTGCGCCTTCAAAAACACTGCTTACAGGCCCATCTACACCAGTGGTATCCAAAACGGTGAGGATTTTTTTAGGATCTAGTCCGGGTGTTCTGGTTGTAACTACAAGAGAGAGAAATACGAGTTCATTAGTGACATTGGCAATCGTCAGAAAATAGCCTTGGAGAACTTTTCTTGCTAGTGGGCTAAGTTCAGGTTCTTTATCTGTAAGCTTTTTTGGAAGTTGAGGCTTAAGAAGAATTTCAAATGTGGAGATAAAAGCCATTTATTTTTCCTTGAAAACGTGTATTTTTTCTTACCTTACCAACAGGTAAAAGGATTATACAGGACGTTATGGTATTTTTGAATAAAAAATACTGTAATTACTTAGAAAGTTATTAACGTTAATGCAATAATCGGTCACAATATCCATTCCGAAGAACGTTCACCCAAATCGAGAGGAATGCTAACAGCTTTGCCAAGCCGGGGGCGATCGCGGGTTTGGGCAATAAAAGTTTGTACCTGTGTTGACCCACCCAAGGCATGAAGATAATTGGCAATGCTATCGAGATGTTCTTGGTACTCCGCCTCACTCAAGGGAAAAGAAGCTTGCTCTAGATATTTCCACATTACTTGCAAAAATATCTTTCCCTGTGCCCGTCGAAACTGGACATCATAAGAATATCCCCACTTATCAAGCAATATCTGACGTAATTCCTGTCCTGTCATAGCTTTTCTCAATCAGATTTTACATTTAGTTATGATGTTAAGTTCCGTGACTCCAGTATGATAAGGATATAAAGAAATGTAATGCTAACAGAAAAGATGCTAAATATATCTTGGAACAAAGAATTATGGCATCGTTGTGAGCGCTAGCATTTCGACTTAGACAAGAGTTGCTCAAGTATTAGTACTTTTGTCAAAATGCTTAACAAAATACACAAAGAGCGCGTAGATTATGGCTCAATTTTCTGAATCAGCAGACGTGCCCGATATGGGGCGTCGTCAGTTCATGAATCTGCTCACTTTTGGGACTGTCACTGGAGTAGCTCTGGGTGCATTGTATCCCGTTGTCAAGTACTTTATTCCACCAGCAGCAGGTGGTGCCGGTGGCGGTGTAACGGCAAAAGATGAGCTAGGTAACGATGTTAGCGTCACTAAATTTCTCGAAAACCGGAATGCAGGCGATCGCAACCTAGTCCAAGGACTAAAGGGAGATCCTACCTATATTGTGGTAGACAGCAAAGAGGCGATCAAAGATTATGGCATTAACGCCATCTGCACCCACTTAGGTTGTGTCGTCCCTTGGAACGTTGCTGAGAACAAATTCAAGTGTCCTTGTCATGGTTCCCAGTATGACGAAACTGGTAAAGTTGTTCGGGGCCCAGCACCTCTGTCTCTGGCTTTAGCCCATACCAGCGTCAACGACGACAAAATCGTTTTAACCCCTTGGACTGAAACCGACTTCCGCACAGGTGATGCACCTTGGTGGGGTTAATAATTTTGTCCTTAGTCATTTGTCCTTTGTTCAGGGCTTAATGACTAATGACTAATGACCAATGACTAATGACTAATTCAATTGTCGCCCTTATAGAGATGAGAAATGTTTTCCTAACAGCGAGGTTAACTCGCAGTGCTAGAGCGATTGTAAAAACATTGCTCATAGCGATCGCTACTGTGACATTTTACTTCACCAGCGATCTAGCCCTTCCCCAATCAGCTGCCGCCTATCCTTTTTGGGCACAGCAAACCTATCCCGAAACCCCCCGCGAACCAACTGGGCGAATTGTTTGTGCCAACTGTCACCTAGCCGCCAAGGTTACAGAAGTGGAAGTTCCCCAATCGGTGCTACCTGACACTGTATTCAAAGCTGTGGTGAAAATCCCCTACGATCTGTCCGCCCAGCAAGTTGGTGCCGATGGTTCTAAGGTTGGCTTGAATGTCGGTGCTGTACTGATGCTACCCGAAGGCTTTAAGATCGCTCCTGAAGACCGTCTTTCCGAAGAACTTAAAGAAGAAGTTGGCGACACTTTCTACCAACCCTACAGCGAAGGCAAAGATAACGTCGTCATCGTCGGCCCTTTACCTGGCGAACAGTATCAGGAAATCGTCTTCCCAGTTCTTTCTCCCAACCCCGCAACCGACAAAAACATCCACTTCGGTAAATATTCAGTTCACGTAGGTGGTAATCGGGGACGCGGACAAGTTTATCCTACTGGCGAAAAGAGCAATAACGCTGTTTACAACGCTTCTGCTACTGGCACAATTACCAAGATTGCCAAAGAGGAAGATGGAGACGGTAACGTTAAATATCTAGTAAACATCCAACCTGAATCGGGTGATGTTGTCGTTGATACGGTTCCTTTAGGGCCAGAACTGCTTGTTTCTGAAGGTCAAGCAGTTAAGACTGGTGATGCTTTGACCAGTAACCCGAACGTCGGTGGATTCGGTCAAATAGATGCAGAAATCGTACTGCAAGACGCATCAAGAGTTAAATGGATGATTGCGTTCATCGCTCTTGTAATGTTGGCTCAAGTTATGCTTGTGCTGAAGAAGAAGCAGGTTGAAAAAGTTCAAGCTGCTGAGATGAATTTCTAAATTCTTTGCTAAATCATTACTTGTAGGACAGGCTTCTTGCCTGTCTTTTTTTATGTTAGTTACACGAAGCCTGGAAATTTGGGACTTATACCAATTGCTGTACCTCTACCAACGTATTTGTATCATTATTAAAATGAAACAGTATTAACTGCTTGTAAACTTTATGAACTCAATTATGGTTATTCACCCCTATAAGTTCGGCGAGATGTGGGTGTTTGACGATGACAATGTAAGTCTAGTTCGAGAGCCTTTCGTAGCAGGGGCGGATGAAATTATTGAAAGAATGGTGGCACACATTCCAGATGCTGAGTCAGGGTTCAGTTTAGTATTTTCTGCATCTCCCTTTCCTGGCTATCAACTCAAGTTCGACTGGCGGCGTGAAGAATATGGAGGTAAATGGTATTACAGTGCAGATTTAGATCGAGAAGGATGGCTTTGTCCTGCTCTATTTAAGTATTTCGATCTGGCTCCTAAAGAATTTTACGCTCAGTTCAAAGCGAAAATAAACCGATAATCTTGATGAAGATGAGGGCATTACGATCAGACTTTTTCTTGAATTTTTGATAATCATGCTATGCATAAGGGAACTCCAAAAAATAAATTATTCCAATTTCTGGACTAAACACGACTAGTTTCTCCCCCCTACTCCTTGCCCCCTGCCCTAAATACGTACCCCTTTGGGGAAGCAAGCTACGCGTAGCGTCCCGCAGGGATGGGATATTTTTTTAGTTAGAAGTCCTTAACCCTTCTAAGAGGATGTTTTAAAAGTAATTTGCTGTGATTTTAGGCACTTATTGATCCCCCCTAGCCCCCCTTAAAAAGGGAACCGGAATCAAAGTCCCCCTTTTTAAGGGGGATTTAGGGGGATCTAAAACCTTTTGTTACCGAGAAGAGGACTTTTCAAACATCCTCTAAGCTAATTCCTTATACTCAAGAAATGAGCGATAAAATGGATGATATGCTAACTGATGTAATTATAGATTAATAACTTTTTTTTACATTAATTAGATTAGTTAATTTACCAAATGCTAAAGGTTTTCCTGAAGATATGAATGATTTCTACAAGAAGTTTTTTTCAGAAAACCAAATTGGTTATTGCTTTGGACATTCTTGGTTATTGCTTCAAGAGATTATAGATTATGATTGGGACAATCAGTATGTAACCCGATGGGCATACGTAAAACATCAGTATGCACACTTATTTCAGGATAATGCTTCGTTTCCGGCTGAGTTTCCAGAAGGAGAACCGCTATATTTTGTACTGCCGAACTGGAAACAAGAACCTGAAACAACTGAAGTATCTTGGGTGACAAGTTATAAAGAATATGTAGGTTGTTCTGAACAGTTTATTGAAGAACTTCTCGAATTAGGTTCTCCTGATGAGATTAGAATAATTTTCTGGTTTGATGCATAAGTTAAACTTTGATAATTAAAACGAAGATTAACCACCAATTAGATACAGCTAAAATTAGCGAAACTTGAAGCGCACAGCAAATGATTAACAAAGAAATTGCCGAGTATTATCTGTGGGGTAATAATTTTCATGGCGATCGCATTTTGAGCGATATTATTAAACCTAGCCCTAGTTGAGTTGAGGTATTAGCCCGTGACAGTCTCAATAGAGTATATCCCCGTTACCCCAATTGAGTACCCAGATGAGGACGGTAAGCCGATGGCTGAAGGTGATATCCAGTGCAGTTATTTGACTTATGCAAGAAATGCGTTGAGGATTTATTTTCAAAATCACCCAAATGTATACGTCGCTGGTAATCTATTTATTTACTACGAAAAAGGTTATCCAGAATCGGTTGTCGCTCCAGATGTATTTGTGGTCTTTGGAGTGGAAAACCGTGACAGACGCTCTTACAAAACCTGGGAAGAAAATAATCAAACGCCAGATTTTGTTCTAGAAATTACCTCAAAAACCACCCGCAGCAAAGACCAAGGTGCAAAGAAAGGAATTTACGCCTTTCTGGGAGTGCGTGAATATTTTCAATATGACCCCACAGGCGATTATCTCAATCCCCAACTCCAGGGTTTAAACTTGGTTGATGGAAACTATTTCCCTGTGGCAGCCAATACCCTACCAGATGGTACAGTGTCCCTACCTAGTGAAGTTTTGGGGCTAGAGTTACGCTTGGAGGCGGGAAAACTGCGTTTTTATAATCCAGCTACAGGTCAAATACTCTTAACTCATGAAGAGGAAGCAACTGCACGCCAAGCCGCAGAAGAGAAAGCGCAAAGATTAGCTGCTAAACTTCGAGAATTAAATATTGATCCAGATAGCCTTTAAGCTAATAATATAGGGTGAGCAATGCCCACCCTACTGCTGTTAATTATTTTTTGTGAGACTGACTATAGCGGACGGTAGACGCGATAGTTGATTTCGGGGAAGATATTATCCATTAACTCGACTTTTTCCAGCCAACCACTATCAATTTTGCCAACTTTAACATCTTCATAGAGCTTATTGAAGCGCATCAGGTGCGATCGCGTCCGTCTAACTGCATAAGGTACCATCGTTCCCGTCCGCATAATAAATGCCCAGTCGGAAGATTGTGCTAATAACAATTCCCGCGCGGCTTGGTTCAATGCTTTTTCCCCCAACTCATCCTCTGGTTCTAGGTGGGAAATTTCAATCATCCGTTCAGCAGCTTTATGCAAATGTGGATAAATCCACGCATTTGTTTCATTCAACCAATATTCGTGGAAACCCTTGAAACCCCAACTAGACTGCGAAGGACGACACACTTGCTGAGTTGGCTGATCTCGCAAATAGTCTGCTAAATGGGTCATTTGATATGTTTTTTGGTCATACCACGATTTGCGGAATAGGTAATCGATGAACCAAGGGCCTTCATACCACCAATGTCCAAATAACTCTGCGTCATAAGGCGAAACGATAATTGGCGGGCGTTGCATTATACCATAGAGATGCTCAGATTGCCTCTCTCGGTTATACATAAAGTTATCAGCGTGTTCTGCTGCCTTTTCTCTAGCCCAATAAGGATCGTAGAGCGCCTTATCTGATAGACCTAAGCCACGCCCTGTAATTTTGTGATACTTAATGCCCGTATTTTTCCGCTGACCATTGGGCATAATATAGGGCTTAATATACTCATATTCTGCTTCCCAGCCCAAATCTTTGTAAAATTCTCGATATTCCGCCGCCCCAGGATAGCCCACTTCAGAAGACCATACCTGTTGGGAAGATTCATGATCTCGACCAAAGACAGCAACACCAGTTTCTGTATAAATTGGCGCATAAGTACCAAAACGCGGCCGCGGACGAGCGTAAAGAATGCCATGCCCATCAGTGAGAAAGTAGCGTAACCCAGCATCAGCTAGCATCCGCTCTAAACCTTCATAGTAGGCACATTCCGGCAACCAAATGCCTCTGGGTGCTTGTCCAAAGGTTTGTTCGTAATGTTCGCAAGCTACCTGAATTTGCGCCCACACTGCTTGCGGATACATTTTCATCAACGGTAAATAGCCGTGAGTAGCGCCGCAAGTGATGATTTCCAAGTTGTTACTGTCTTGGAACTGCTTAAAAGCTGTCACCAAGTCACCTTGATTGCGTTCCCATAGCTGACGCGCTTCTTTAAACTCAGTAATGTAATGCTCGGCTAAATAACGAAGATGCCCGTTGTTGACATTATGTTCTGCTTCTAGTGCTATAAGTTCTTCTAGTTGGGTCAAGTGTGCGTCATAGCGTTCTTGAAGCAGAGGATCGCGAAGCATTGACACTAAAGGGGGTGTCATACTCATCGTGATTTTAAAGTCGATACCGTCTCGCTTTAAGCCTTCAAATACTTTCAATAAGGGGATGTAGGTTTCTGTGATGGCTTCATAGAGCCATTCTTCCTCCAGCACGTAGTCACTTTCCGGGTGACGAACGAAGGGTAGATGTGCGTGGAGTACAAGCGCGACGTAGCCGATAGCCATAGTGATTTTGGGGTGATACTTGTAAGTTGAAGGTCGAGAGGTTTGCCTGAAATTAACAATATTTTAAGACTTTATGGGGATCGTAAGAATAGTTTTCAATTTAGTTAATTACAGTGCTTGTGAGGGCACAACAATTGTTGTACCTCCATCGCCTTTTGTTGTTAACTAGTTGTAAAATTTGCCTATTTGTTTATTGTATAATCCTACACTGAAAATATTTACTCCGGTTCAAGACCTTTAGCTCGTAAGCGTTCTGTGAATTTTTCAGCTAACTCACCTCAACAATTCAAGGTGCGTTAGCCTACGGCGTAACACACCCTACTTCAAGTTTATATTTCTTCATATACATTGAATTTTGATCGCCGACTTACTCAATTGCGGGTTTGCTTCTTCTTCTGGCAATATTCTGGGTTAAAGTGCGTTTCTGTAGGAGACTCACGTTGGTTAAAAAATGTCATTTATAACTGAGTCTTCCGAGAAATCTGGCAGTATTTTTTACTTTCTAACTTGGATTCGTTCGTACTGGCTCTGCCCTTTGCCTAGCTTGTTGGTGCAGGTGCAGCTGAGTTTGATGAGCGATGCCTAGTAGGTCTGAGCCAAGTCGTACTCCTCCGGGGAAGCAAGCTCAAGCTACGCACAGCGTCTCGTAGAGAGTGCGGGCTACGCCTACGCCAGAATTATATAAAAAAACGCTGAACTCGAACGCCGAAACCTGGTAAAAGTGGTGATGTGATTTCGTCATCAGCCAACAAGGTTGCGATCAGTTTTAATTGGGCAGCTTCTCTGCGATAAAGTTCTAGCTGCTGTAATTGCCAATTTGCAATCCAATATTCTTGGACTCCTGTGGATGAGTATAGTTTTAGCTTGGCTTCTCGATCTCTACGTTCGTTAGTTGTCCCAGGAGAAAGCACTTCCACAATGAGTTCTGGCGCTCCTCTCAAATGCCCTTCATCATCTAGCAATTGTGCTAAACGCTCATAACTAATCCAAACTACATCGGGTATCACATTATCGGCATCTGTAAAAATTATACCGGGAGTTTGACGGGTTTCCCCTAGCCCACTAGAGCGAGACCAAATTTGTAATTCTAAGCATATATTGCCCGCAGTGCCTTGATGTTTCCAGTGAGGCGCTCTAGTCACAAATAGTTCTCCGTCAATAATCTCATAACGCTTCCATTCGTCAGTTGCAAGTAATTCTAAGTCTGAGGTTGTCCAACGGACTCGATCGGATATTGTTTGGTTCATAGCATTATTTTCCTATACCTCGTTTAGAGATAAGATTCTATTTTTAGAATATTTGCTCAGGATCAATACCTGCGGCTCGTAAGCGTTCTGCCAAGATTGCAGCCCGTTGACGTTCTTGTTCTAGTTGTTGATTTACTTGCTCTAACTGTTGGTTTACCTCCTGTAACTGTTGGTTTGATTCTTCCTCTGGCAACATCACCAACTGCTTATCTGGTGTAAAAAAGCGTAATTTGCCCAAATATACTGCCAAATACAGCCCTAACTGCTGACTCCACAACCAACCAGAATCAGTGGGTACAAGTTCTTGATATTGCCCATCAACTAAGTGAAATCCCTGTAATTCTAGGTTATTTGGGTCAAACCAAAAGTAATCTGGAGTGCGAAATGTATTCTGATAAATTTGCTTTTTTAAACCTTTATCAACCGAGGCAGTGGAATTAGATAATAGCTCAATAATCACATTGGGGTATTTGCCATCTTCTTGCCATACAACCCAGCTTTTGCGGTCTTTTTTTTCTGCATCTAAAACCACAAAAAAATCCGGCCCTCGAAATTCTTGTGACTTTTTCTGGTTGGGACTGAAATAGATCGTCAGGTTGCCGGCAGCATAAAAATCCTCGCGATCGCGCCACCACCATTTAATCAAGCGAATGAGTAAATCAATTTGTTCGCGGTGTAAGTCAGATTCCAAGGGGGGTTCGTCACTATAGATATCACCCGGTGGGAAAATTATACTCTCAGTGACAGCTTGTAAACTAGGGGTGTTGGCAAGGGGCTGAGACATACAAGATAGTTTTTATGTTTGTATCTATGCTATCGCGACCAACCTTTGCATTATGAATGCGTAGGCACAGCCGGTCATAGACATCGCACTCCTTATTCCTCATCCCGATATAACTCTTGCAAGTCTTGTAACTGAGTCTTCCGGGAAATCCGGCGATATTTTTTACTTTCTAACTTGGGTTCGTATTGACTCTGCCCTTTGCCTTTGCTTTTGCTTTTTAACTTCATGGTAGATTCTGGATCGGCTTGTTGGTGTAAGTGTGTTTGATGAGCGATCGCAGCGTCCAAAAATTCTAAATAATGTTCGTATCGTTCCCAGTCTCCCCGCACCACACACTCAGGCTCATCTCGGTGCAGACAATCACTAAACCGACAGCTAGCAACTGCTAACCGCTTTCTGGCTTCTGGGAAGTAATGGATTAATTCTTCTGGGACACAATCCATATCAGGCTGATTAAAACCGGGAGTATCTGCCAGTAAACCACCACTAGGTAACTCAAATAATTCTATATGGCGAGTGGTATGACGACCACGAGCCAGTTTGCCAGAAACTTCTCCGACTCGCAGCTTGGCAGAGTCAATCAGCGTATTAATCAGGCTGGATTTACCAACCCCGGAAGGCCCAGCTATTACAGTAATTTTATTGCTCAGGTATTTGGCTGCTTGCTCAGTATTAATACCATCTTTAACACTGATAAAGATTGGTTCATAGCCCCAACCGAGCAGGCGATCGCTAACTTGTTGTTGTTCCTGGGGTGAAATTAAATCACTTTTATTCAAGCATAAAAGCACATCCAAACCAGTAGACTCAGCCTTAATCAGAAATCGGCTCAACTGATAAGGTTCCAAAGGTGGATCGGCAACGGCAAATACCAAGAGAATTTGGTTTACATTGGCGATCGCCGGACGATCTAACTCACTTTGGCGGGGTAAAACATCAGCGATCGCTCCCCGTCCCCCAGCCCAATCTGGCTCTTCTACCACAACGCGATCGCCTACCATCACCTGTTGTCCGATTTTTTTCAGCCGTGTTCTTCGGGTACAAAGCAACAGAGGAGGCGAGGGCAAAGAGGCATTTAAATCCAGTTTCTCCTCTGCTCCTCGGTCACTGAGCGTAGTCGTTGGCGAAGCCTCTCGTAGAGAAGTGCTGCTCCTCTGCTCCCCTGCCTCTTGATCCATCTGTACTCGGTAAAAATTAGCCTGTACAGCCACCACCGTACCCAATAACTGTCCAGTTACGGCAAAATTTTCCCCTGTCATTGGTTAGCAACTGGACGGCGCACTAATAGAGAAAAATAATTAGTGCAGTCTGTAATTTGTTCCACCTGATAACCTGCCATTGTCAAACTATCAGGAACTTGCTCAATCGGTTCACCAGGGTCTAGCCAGACTTCTAGCAAACCTCCTAATGGCATTTTCTCTAGACGTAGTTTTGTCCGCACGAAATTAATGGGGCAAGGGGTGCCGCGTAAATCAAGTTGAGCGTCGGGAGTTAAAACAGAAGAGGGCATCATCACTTAAATAAATTTCCCAAAAATCCTTCTAGACCGCCTTTACCAGTGCGATCGCCCTTAATTTTAGCTAGCTTCTCCAGCAGTTCCCTCTCCTCTGGGGTGACTTTGTTGGGAATATCAATTAATACATTCAGCATGTGATCCCCACGACTTACGGGATTACCCAAGCGGGGTACACCGCGATTTTCCAACTTCATCACTGTATTCGGCTGAGTTCCAGCCGGAATGATTAGTTCTACCGGCCCATCGACTGTATCTACCTCTAACCGACAACCTAAAATCGCTTGCAGGTAGCTAATTTTGATTTCCGAGAGAATATTAATTCCATCCCGTTGGAATTCCTCGTCCTCATTTACGAACAAGTAAACGTATAAATCCCCAGGAGGGCCACTACGTTGACCGGCATCTCCTTCACTAGAAATTCGTAAACGTGTGCCATTATCCACCCCTGCTGGAATGGTAATTTTGAGTTTCTTTGTGACTTGATTTGCGCCCTTACCATCACACGCGTCACACTTATCTTCAATTACCATCCCTGTTCCATTACAGGTGGGACAAGTTGATACTTGGGTGAAACTGCCAAAGGGTGTTCTAGTCACACGCCGTACTTGAGCCGATCCGCCACAAGTCGAACAAGTCCGAGGGCGGGTTCCAGGTTTAGCACCAGAACCGCTACAAACTTCACAATTTTCTAGATGGGAAATGCGAATTTCTTTTTCGCCGCCAAATATCGCTTCCCGAAAGTCTAACTTCAGGTCTAGCCGCAGGTCATCACCCCTCGCAGGCCCACTGCGGCGTCTTTGTTGGGTGGGATTACCCATACCGCCAGCAAAGCCACTAAAAATGCTTTCAAAGATATCGGCAAAACCACCCATATCGCCGACATCTTGAAAGCCCGCGCCAGCAGCACCCGATACACCCTCTGGGCCAAAGCGATCGTAACGAGCGCGGGTTTCGGGTTCTGATAGTACCTCATAAGCGCGGTTAATTTCTTTAAAGCGATCCTCCGCCCCCGGTTCTTTGTTCACATCTGGGTGATACTTCCGGGCTAGACGGCGATAGGCTTGTTTGATTTCTTCTTTGTCAGTGTCACGAGAGACACCCAGGATTTCATAGTAGTCGCGGGCCATATAGCAAAGGTAAAAGTTAGAAGGAAGAAAGCAGAAGTCAGTAGAACGTCATTCACGGTCACTTGCTACCCGATGGATAAGTGTTTTGCTTACAGATAGATATGCAAGAGCAACACATTATCCTGTTAGAGGGTGGCTTGCCGGAAGGCAGGCAAAAGATAAAATTAATTTTTGTTAATAACTGATTTTACCCTTTACCTTTTACAAAAATCACCGACAAATCTTGAGCAACAGATGCTTTCCTCGTGGGAGACGACAAAAGCTATAGAAGTTAGGAACAGGGGAAGCCTCTGCTCAGACTTCTCACTGCCGAGTCGGCTGTCTCTTTTACAATTGTGCTACGTAGGAGAGGAAAACCTCGCCCATCAACCAGAGGGGCTAGCCGCACCATTAGGTGTGGAAAACCACCCTTAGCTTTGGATTGGCTCTGAACTTGCACATTGCCTAGCCCAAAGTAATTTGCTTCTACAATCTAGCAAAGGACTGGGGTCTTGTGAAACTTCGCTAAATATTTAGATATATTAAAATGTCTTAATAAAATTTAACAACTTAGGGAGTGAAAGCAGGGGAGCAGAGGAGAAGTTGCAGTAAGTTTTTCCCGTCTGCCCCTCCGCCCCCTTGCCCCTCTGCCTCTTGTGCCCATACACAATGCCCAACCCCTAATCTATCGCCTCATAATCAGCCTGAGCTGTACTTTCTTCGTCAAAATCAAAGTTGAATTGTGGTATTAGCGTGCCATTCATTGGTGAGTCTACTTCTGGGGTAAAGTGACCAGATGAACCCCCCTCAATCTCATCAGTTTGGCTGTTAGCTCGATTGTAAACATCAGCACCAATTGCAAACAAGGTTTGTTGGAAGTCGTCTAAGCGCTGTTTAAATTCCACTGTGGAAATGCTGGAGTCAATCATTGCCGCTTGGAGTTGTTCAACTTTTTCACTAGCCAAAGTTTTCATTTGGTCGCCGATAAAGTTGCTGTTATCCTTGATGGTGGATTCATAACTGAACAACAAATTATCTGCTTGGTTTTTGAGTTCAACCAGTTCTTTACGTCTTTTATCTTCTTCGGAAAACAGTTCGGCCTCTTGGCGCATCCGTTCGACTTCGTTGCTACTCAAACCACCTGTATTGGTAATCCTGATACTCTGTTCTCTACCTGTACCTTTATCTTGGGCAGAAACCTTGAGGATGCCGTTGACATCGATTTCAAAGGATACTTCAATTTGCGGTACACCACGGGGAGATGGGGGAATCCCTGCGAGCAGAAACTTGCCGAGACTCTTGTTATCTCGTGACATCGCCCGTTCACCTTGGAGAATGTGAATTTCCACTGAGGTTTGTCCATCAACGGCGGTGGAAAAAACTTGTGATCGACTCGTAGGAATTGTGGTGTTGCGTTCAATAATTTTGGTGAACACTTCACCCAAAGTTTCAATTCCCAAGGACAGAGGGGTGACATCCAGTAGTAAGAGATTATCGACTTCACCACCTAACACACCTGCTTGAATAGCCGCTCCCAATGCTACAGCTTCGTCAGGGTTGATGGAGCGATCGGGAGCTTTGCCGTTGAAAAACTTAATTAGCGCGTTTTGGACTGCCGGAATACGGGTAGAACCACCTACCAAAATAATCCGATCTATGGCTTCTGGTTTGAGATCCGCATCTTTGAGCGATTGGATCAGTGGTTCGATGGTCGCTTCAATTAATTTCGCGGCGAGTTCTTCAAATTTCGAGCGACTGAGTTCCATCTCCAGATGCTTTGGCCCGGTGTCATCCGCTGTGATAAATGGCAAGTTGATGGAGGTATTCACCATACTGGAGAGTTCAATTTTTGCCTTTTCCGCAGCTTCCCGCAGGCGTTGCAGTGCCATTTTGTCTTTGGAAAGGTCGATTTTCTCTTGTTCTTGGAAACGTTCCATCATCCAAAGGACGATCGCATTATCAAAGTCGTCTCCACCCAAGTGGTTATTACCACAAGTCGCCTTTACTTCAAAAACGCCATCCCCAAGTTGCAGGATCGATACGTCAAAAGTACCGCCTCCCAAGTCAAATACTAAAATTAGCTGCTCTTGGTCTTGCTTTTCTAATCCAAAAGCTAAAGCCGCAGCTGTTGGTTCATTGATGATTCGCAGGACTTCTAGTCCAGCAATCGTGCCAGCATCTTTAGTTGCTTGTCTTTGGGCATCTGTAAAATATGCTGGTACGGTGATCACTGCTTGAGTGACCTCCTCACCCAAAAAGTTTTCCGCATCCTGCTTCAGCTTTTGCAGGATCATCGCAGATAATTCTTGGGGCGTATAGTTTTTTGAGCGAATTTGGACATCAACAGTCTCGTCTCGACCTTTGACACAGTTGTAGGGGACGCGATCGCGTTCTATTTCAGTATCTTCCCAACGCCGCCCGATGAATCGTTTAATACTGTAAATCGTGTTTTCGGCATTGGTTACGGCTTGGCGCTTTGCCAATTGACCAACCAAGCGATCGCCACTCTTCCCAAATCCCACAATACTTGGAGTAGTTCGTCCACCTTCAGAATTGGAGATCACAAGTGGTTGACCACCCTCCAAAACTGCGACGCAACTGTTAGTAGTGCCTAAGTCGATCCCAATAACTTTTCCCATATTTGCCAGTATTTTTACTGAAATTTATGCTGTAATATGTCGCGGACTAACTTTTTTGTTAAGAACAAAGGCTAGCGGATAACGTCTGTGGAACCCCTGTTGCTGGTAGCAAGAAAGAAGTTGAAACACAGAGAGTTATCCAAAGCCTTGTCCAAGTTTTAGGTACGCGATGCTCGTCTTTGCTATAACCCAGGCACTTGAGGTCAGCGAGGCGAGCGACTACAGCTTAACTGCTGGCTGAACTCGACTGATCTTCTGGTGCAAAAGGTGTATCTTCCTTGGGAGCAGCTACTTTGACCATTGCATGGCGTAGCACGCGATCGCCCAAGTAATATCCGCGCACTAACTCTTCTAACACTGTTCCTTCAGGATGTTCATCCGTAGGTTCCCGCATTACTGCTTCGTGCAGGTTAGGATCGAATTCTTGACCTTCGGGACGCATTGGCGATACACCCAAACGTTTCAAGCTATCTACTAATTGTTTGTAAACGCCTTGGTAACTTTTGTGCATGGTCATTTCGCCATCAGACTGTGGTTTGAGGTGCGATCGCGCCCGCTCAAAATTATCGACTACTGGCAGCAATTCCAAAATCGTATTCCGCTTCACCTGCAACTCTAGGTCTTCTTTTTCTTTGCTAGTGCGTTTCCGGTAATTCTCAAAATCAGCGGCAATCCGCATATATTGAGTACTACGCTCTTCTAGTTGCGTTTTGACGGACTCGATTTGTTGAGTCAGTTCTGCCAAAGCTGCCCTTTCTACTTCAGTTTTTTCAGTTGCAGCGACGCTATTTTCTGAATTGACAGCAGTATCGCCTGATATATTTGTTTGGGCTGCCACTTGCTCTGTCACCTCGCTGCCAGATTCATTGAAATTAGTTTGGGCTGGGAAGTCACTCTTCATTGCTTGCTTTACCTCTGTTGGTTCACCCAATTGCTGGCTTGTATTGTTTATCTGTTTATTTTCATCGATCATTGTCTATTCATTCCAGATCCTATTTATGGCAGTGTATCTCTACAGCTTGCAACCGTCGTCATCCACGACTTGCAACTGAGGCTGATTTTATTGCCGACAAGTTCTTGGAAGTGATATAACCGTCCTCTTATTGTGACAAATGGTGAACACGTTAGCCCAGACACCACTAAGGCGGGAACCCGAACGAGTAATTTGCAATAGTAGCGCCAAATGCGACTCGCCCCTCATCTTATTTGAAAATATCTTTAATTTTGAATTTTGAATTTCGAGCAAAGCGACGTTACTCAGGACTTTTTTGGGAAATGAGAATTCTGTCTCACAGCCTGGGAATACTTTAAGCAGAGGTTTCCCCTACTCAATTGCTCATTTATGACTTACTCGTCACCACAACGGCGCAGTACCGCTCTAACTACTAGAACAGAGTTTTCGCCCTTCGGCAACAAGCTAGTGCAATCTGGCTATGTCAATACCGAACAGATGAGGCAGGCATTAATTGAAAGCCGCAAATCTGGCAGACCCTTAACAGAAGTATTAGAGTCAATCACTGGGCAACAACTATCGCCTGAGTTACTCAGGCAATACAAAAAACAGCAACTATTTGAACTGAAAATACTATACGGAGTTGAATTTCTCGATCCAGAAGTCAATTCCGTTGGCAACACGATGATGGGGAACCTGATTGAAACCCTCATCCCAGTGGATATCTGCCGTCGCCATCGTTTAGTACCACTGTCGAAACACGAAGACCAAACCCCGCCCTCAGTTTTAGTGGCGATGGTTGCTCCAGATAATCTAGAGGCTTCCGATGACCTGAACCGCATCTTGCGCCCCCAAGGTTTGGCCTTGCAGCGTATGGTGATTACCCAGGAAGATTACCAACAGCTAATCAACCAATATTTGGATGAAATGGCTGTGAAGCAGAAGCACCTGGAGCAAGAAAAGTTTACAGATATTAATCAGGATTTAGAAAACCTCGGAAATCTCGATCTTTCGGATGCTCCTGAAGAAATGGAGGCCGATCTGGGGGCAGCGATGAAGGGTGCAGAGGATGCCCCAGTCATCAACTTAGTCAACAGAATCCTGGCTAAAGCCTTGCATGAGGGCGTTTCTGATATTCATATCGAACCGCAAGAAGAAAACTTACGCATTCGCTTTCGGAAGGATGGGGTACTAAAGGAAGCTTTCGATCCCCTACCGAAAAAAATCATTCCGGCGGTGACAGCCCGATTTAAAATCATCTCCAATCTAGACATTGCTGAACGCCGTCTACCCCAAGATGGACGTATCCGCCGGATGTTTGAGGGACGTAAGGTGGACTTCCGGGTGAATACCTTACCCAGTCGCTACGGGGAAAAGGTGGTACTGCGGATTTTGGATAACTCCTCCACCCAACTGGGATTAGATAAGTTGATTACCGATCCAGAGACTTTACATATTGTCCAGGATATGGTTAGCCGTCCCTTTGGGCTAATTTTGGTAACTGGGCCAACTGGTTCTGGGAAAACAACCTCGCTCTATTCTGCACTCTCTGAAAAGAACGATCCCGGAATTAATATCAGTACCGTAGAAGACCCAATTGAGTACAGTCTTCCAGGGATTACTCAAGTACAGGTAATTCGGGAAAAAGGGCTAGATTTTGCTACTGCGTTGCGGGCTTTCTTGCGGCAAGATCCAGATGTGCTACTGGTGGGTGAAACGCGAGATAAGGAAACAGCAAAAACAGCAATTGAAGCTGCCTTGACCGGTCACTTAGTATTAACTACCTTACATACCAATGATGCCCCAGGAGCGATCGCTCGTTTAGGAGAAATGGGGATTGAGCCTTTCATGGTTTCTAGTTCCCTAATTGGCGTTCTAGCTCAACGTTTGGTGCGGCGTGTATGTTCTGAATGTCGTGTTCCCTACACTCCTACAACTGAAGAACTAGCTCGTTATGGTCTATCAGCTTCCTCTGATGTGGGAGTCACTTTCTATAAAGCTAACACCTTGACATTAGATGCGATCGCAGATGCCAAAGCCAAAAATCATCTTTGCCCAAAATGTAATGGCAACGGTTACAAAGGGCGTTGTGGTGTTTATGAAGTTATGCGAGTCACCGAAAACCTGCAAACTCTCATTAACGAAGATGCACCCACAGAACGCATCAAGGAAGTGGCAATAGAAGAGGGGATGAAAACCTTGCTGGCTTACAGTTTAGACTTAGTGCGCGAAGGTTCCACCACTTTAGAAGAAGTAGAACGAGTGACGTTTACTGATACTGGTTTGGAAGCAGAGTTAAAAGCCAAACGCAAGACTGGTCTTACCTGTCGGAGTTGCGATGCCACATTGAAACAAGAATGGTTGGATTGTCCTTACTGTATGACAGCTCGGTTTTAAGACTAATAGTCATTGGTCATTAGTCATTAGTCATTGGTGAATGCTTAATAACTTTAAACAAATGACAACGGACAAATGACAAATGACAAATAAAAAACATTAAAAGGAAGCAGAACTATGGAAATGATGATTGAAGATTTGATGGAGCAGTTGATTGAATTGGGTGGCTCGGATATGCACTTATCCGCAGGTTTGCCTCCCTACTTCCGCATCAGTGGCAAACTTACGCCCATAGGTGAGCATGTATTGACAGCCGATCAATGTCAAAGGCTGATTTTTAGTATGCTTAACAACACCCAGCGTAAAACCTTAGAGCAGAACTGGGAGTTGGATTGTTCTTATGGTGTTAAGGGTTTGGCTCGCTTTCGGGTCAATGTTTATAAAGAACGTGGTTCTTATGCTGCTTGTTTACGGGCATTAAGTTCTAAGATTCCTAACTTTGAAAAGTTAGGTTTGCCAGATATCGTGCGAGAAATGACAGATAAGCCCAGAGGGCTAATTCTGGTGACAGGCCCTACAGGTTCCGGCAAGACAACGACCCTAGCGGCAATGATTGACTTGATTAACCGCACCAAGGCAGAGCATATTTTGACGGTGGAAGACCCAATTGAATTTGTCTACGAACCAATTAAAAGTTTGGTTCACCAACGACAACTAGGTGAAGATACTAAGAGCTTTGCTAATGCTTTGAAAGCAGCTTTGCGGGAAGATCCAGATATTGTTCTGGTAGGGGAAATGCGCGATTTAGAAACGATTTCCTTGGCGATTTCCGCAGCAGAAACAGGACACTTGGTATTTGGTACGCTACACACCAGTTCCGCTGCACAAACGGTTGACCGGATTATTGACGTTTTCCCCCATGAAAGACAAACCCAGGTGCGGGTACAACTGTCTAACTCGTTAGTGGCGGTATTTAGCCAAACTTTAGTGTCCAAGAAAAGCCCTAAACCTGGTGAGTATGGTCGGGTAATGGCTCAAGAAATTCTGATTGTCACTCCCGCTATTTCTAACTTGATTCGAGAAGGCAAAACATCTCAAATTTACTCAGCTATTCAAACTGGTGGCAAATTGGGGATGCAAACTCTAGAGAAGGTTTTAGCCGATTTTTACAAAAATGGAACCATTTCCTTTGAAGCGGCCATGTCTAAGACTTCTAAGCCAGATGAAATCCAACGTCTTATCGGTACTTCTGTGCCACCACAGGCAGCAGGTGCGAAACCTGGTGCGGCTGCCAAAGCGCATTAAAGGAAGTGGGGAGTAATAATTTTAGATTTTAGATTTTGGATTTTAGATTGAAATTTAATCCAAAATCCTCAATCCAAAATCCAAAATAAAATTGTCCCATACCCAATTAATAACAACTATTTTGAATTTATTTTATGCCAAACTTCGTTGCCCGTGTTCGGGATTCGCAAGGAAAATCTCGAACCGAAAAAATTGTTGCCGAATCCTTGGTACAAGCTCGGACTAATCTCAGAGATCAAGGTTTTGTAATCCAAGAACTCAAGCAATCTCAGGGATTTCAGCCAGATGTTGCCTTCAAAAATTTCCAGAATTCCTTGGTTAAGGTTTCTGTGAAAGACAAAGCCGTTTTTTCGCGTCAATTTGCCGTTTTGATGAATGCGGGAGTTGCGATCGTTAGAAGTCTGGGGGTGCTTTCCGAACAGTGTAGTAATACTAAATTGAAACAAGCCCTGGTGGAGATTAGCACCGATGTTCAAAGCGGAATGAATCTTTCAGAGGCAATGCGAAAGCATCCTGACTGTTTTGATGGATTATATGTGAGTATGATTCAAGCTGGCGAAGTTGGTGGTGTTCTAGACGAAGTATTGAATCGTTTAGCTAAGTTGTTAGAAGATGTTGCCCGATTACAAAACCAAATCAAATCAGCAATGTCTTATCCAACGGTAGTGGGTTTTATCGCAGTTGCGATATTTCTTGGCATGACTATTTTTCTGATTCCGATTTTCGCCACGATTTTTACACAAATTGGAATCTCATTACCACCTCTAACGCAATTTTTGATGGATGCTAGTAAATTTTTGAGAAGTCCGAGTGCTTTCATCCTTCTCGCTGCTCTTATAGGACTAAAAATTGCTTTTACACAATACTCTAAAACTCCTGTTGGTCGCATCACAATCGATCGTCTTTCCCTGAAGATGCCATTGTTTGGTGACTTAATTCAAAAATCTTCAGTTGCCCGCTTTAGCCGGACTTTTGGTTCTTTGACTCGTTCAGGTGTACCAATTTTAACTTGCTTAGAAATTGTCCGAGATACATCAGGAAACCAAGTAATTGCCAATGCCATAGATGCAGCCCGCATGGAGATTCAACAAGGAGGAATGATTAGCATTGCTTTACAAAAAGATGCCGTTTTTCCGGCTATGGCAATTCAGATGATTAGTATCGGAGAAGAAACTGGAGAATTAGATGGAATGTTGATGAAAGTTGCCGATTTCTATGAAGATGAAGTCGAGCAAGCAGTAAAAGCAATGACCAGTATTTTAGAACCGGTGATGATTGTAGTTCTAGGGGGAATGGTGGGAACCATTTTGCTAGCGATGTATCTGCCGATGTTTGCGGTATTTGAAAAGCTGGGATAAAAGATTAATAGTTAAGAGTTAGGAGTTAGGAATTAACTTTTTTTATTCCTAATTTTTAACTTCTAACTGATTAATTTTATTTTTAACTCCTAACTCCTAACTCTTAACTCCTAACTCTTAACTCCTAACTCCTAACTCCTAACTTCTCACTCCTCACTATTTAATAAACTATGACTGTGCAAAAATCTCAGTACGAAGCGAGTTTGGCAGAGTACAGCAATCATCTAGCTGCGATCGCCTTACTAAAACAATATCGGCCATACTTGGAGATGATTCCCAGTCTGCGCCGTCCAGATGAAAGTGTCATTACTATACCTTTGCCAATTGTCCGGCTTCGCAATACTGCTACAACAGCCCCACAAACGATTTGTTTACCTTGTGATGTGGCAATTTTGATGTGCGATCCAGAATGGAAAATCAAAACTGGAGCAGAAATTTTAGTCTTTATTCATCGCGCTCACGAAGATTTTTCTGATTTGTTAGGACGTTGGCGACAAACCCAAGTTTGCCTAGACAATGATTATGAGTGGTTGATGCCTCTCCGTCACAGTCATATTTTGAGTGAGGGAGCTAATGCTATATATCCTCTGTTTATCGTTTTTAGTGAGACTTTAGAACGCATCCAAAGAGGTCTTGTGGGAGCCGAACTCCCATTTATTATACAAACACCAGATTTGCTGGTTGAGGAGAATCTCACAGATATTTTCTCTTCACAAACTCCACCAGCTTAGGTACTTACAGCAGAATTCAGAATTCAAGAGTAAAATACGCTTTATACCTGGGTAAGCTAAACCACATCTAGTTTGCATATCAAAAATTTATATAACTCTTGTGGGGTGGGCATCTTGCCCGCCGTAATTATGCAATTTAAATGTGGAACAGCTTAACAGACGAATCGTTGTGTACTTAACTAGTTTAAAATCTGCTGTATAGTCAAAAAAACATCCTATCCCTGCGGGACGCTCCGCGAACGAAAGAATGCAAGGACTTGCATCTTTATAAATGTACTAAATGTGAAACTACATATTTTACCCCCGGCTACGCCGTCCCCCTTTTGCTAAACTAGAGGGGTTTTATTATGTGCATCTTCATACAAAATTGTTATAAATACCCACCAACAGACTTTCACCTTTACCAAACTACAAATTAGCTTGTGACACATCCGTGAAAGGGCCAGTTTTATAAAAATTTATTGTTACTTTTTGAAGAGTAATGAGGATTTGGCAAAGATTCAGTAATCTTACTGTTGCCAATAAAGAATTGCCATAGAATTAGAGACATTTAAAAGCAGATACTTTATACTAATGAATCGTTTTTCTCAAAAAACAACGAATTATCAAGAGAGCATTTCACAACAAACTCAGTTGAGTCAGATGTGTGGTTCCAAACGGCTATTTCGCGATCGCTATGAAATACTGCAAGTTTTAGGTAGAGGTGGTTTTGGTGTAACATTTTTAGCCAAAAATGCCGTATTACCTGGGAATCCACTGTGTGTCATTAAACAGCTTTGTCCAAAAGTCACTAGTCCCCAAAGTTGGCAAAGGGCGTGTATGCGCTTTGAAAAAGAGGCAAGAACTTTGGGGCAACTCGGTAGTCATTCGCAAATTCCCATGCTATTAGACTACTTTCAGGCGAATGGGGAGTTCTTTTTAATTCAAGAATATGTGCCGGGTTTGACTTTGGCGCGAGAAGTGCGGCAAACTGGGCCCAAAAGTGAATCCTCAGTTAAGCAGTTCTTAAAGGAGTTATTACCTGTATTACAGTATCTTCATAAACATCATGTGATTCATCGGGATATTAAGCCTCAGAATTTATTGCGGTGTGAATATGATGGGCGCATAGTGCTGATTGATTTTGGTGCGGTGAAAGAGAAATTAGTTGACGCTTGTGAAAACTCAATCAATCAAGCTGCAAATACAAACTTTATCGGGACTAGGGGATTTGCACCACCAGAACAGTTTTCTCTACGTCCAGTTTATGCCAGTGATATTTATGCACTGGGTGTAACTTGTATTTATATGTTGACTGCTAAAAGTCCTTTAGAATTGGACTACGACCCAAATACTGGTGAAATATCTTGGCAAAAACAGGTAAATATCAGCAACAGTTTCGCCCAGATTTTAGGAAAAATGGTGAAAATCACCTTAGAGGATCGGTTTAAGACTGCCGATGATGTGATGAAAGCTTTAAGTAGTGAAAGTTATTTGCCTACTTTGGCTAACTGTCTAACTAACCAAAAATTAAATAATAAAAGTATTACACAACACGAAATTACACAAAACAAAATTACCCAACATGAAATTATACAACACGAAAATTATGATGTATACATGCCACCTGTAGCCAGAACTGCTAGTGCCATTCGGAAATGGAGAGCAAGATTCAAGGAAACAAGATAGCATACAGCAGAATTCAGAATTCAGAATGGGCTACGCCCCGCGGCGCTAACAGGAGTAAAACATGCTTTATACCTGGGTAACAGACTTAGCTTGTGTACCTCACTTTCCTTGAAATCTGCTGTAAGTTGCAGCCTTTTTTGGCTAAAGTATCAAATGAATAATTAATTATGGGCAATTTAAAATAGCCAAAACAAATTTAGTAAGCATTTTAACTATATTTGATAGTCAGTAATGATTCATTAATCGGGGTTTTTCTTCAATACTTAGTCAGTTGTTGCTTGCCAAGATACAAGCAAATTTACTAGGTTTAAAAGTTCCAAAAAATATTTTTATTCAGATTATTATATAATCGATAGAATAATTAATCTTATGGCTCTCGTAGTTTTCCACAGATGAGGAAGACTGACTACTATTTACAAAAGCTAACTATATAAGTAATTCCCCAATCCCCAGAGCAGGGTTTATCTACCACAAGTAAGCGAGAGTCAATTATCTTAAGGGAAAGTTCGGGGCAAACTTAGCCTAAGTTGTCATGCAGTCGCGCCTGTCAGATCATGATCTGCTGCTTAAATCCCGATTGCTCAAATCCCCTGAATCCCAATGGAAAGAAGTTTTGCCAAAGTTGTAACACCCCGCTGGTGTCACTTTTAAGAAATCGCTTTCGTGTGATCCGAGTCCTTTCAGATGAGGGGGGATTTGGCAGAACCTATCTATCAGAAGACGTAGATAAACTCAATGAACGCTGTGTTATCAAGCAATTAGCTCCAAAATTTCAAGGAACTTGGTCGCAAAAAAAGGCGATGGAGTTGTTTGCGGAAGAAGCGCAGCGACTACAAGACCTGGGGGAACATCCCCAAATTCCGACTTTGATAGCTTACTTTGAGCAAGACGGCTGCCTGTATTTGGTGCAGCAGTTTATTAATGGAGATAATTTGTTAAAGGAGTTGCAACAGCGCAAGGCTTATAACGCGAGAGACATTCAATCTATTTTGCTAGATTTACTACCCATCCTAAAATTTATCCACGATCGCAAAGTTATTCACCGAGACATCAAACCAGAAAATATTATCCGCAATAAAAATGATGGACGATTATGCCTGATTGATTTTGGCTCCTCAAAGCAATTTACCGCCAAAGTTCAGCAGAAATCTGGCACATCCATTGGTTCGCATGGTTATTCTCCCCTAGAACAAATTAGAGATGGGAAAGCTTTCCCCGCCAGCGACTTGTTTGGTGTGGGGGCTACCTGCTTTCATCTGCTAACGGGAAATTCCCCGTTTCAGTTGTGGATGGAATCTGGGTACGCCTGGGTAAGTAATTGGCGAGAATATTTGCGGAGTCCAATCAATCCTGAATTGGATTTTGTCATCGACAAGCTTTTAAAAAAAGATATCCAGGAACGTTACCAGTCAGCCGAAGAAGTCCTGAGAGACTTGACTCCCAAACAACTCCTCGCACTGCCACCTGCGGGTAAGTCATCTGGGAAATTACCACCAACTAAAGCACCAGTTTTACCAAAAAGTTATCCCTTACTGAGAATTTTAATCTTAGTAAGTGCTTTCATTCTGTTATTTGGATTCAGCGAATCTTGGTATAAAAATTTTCGCCGGATTCAAACCAGTTTGGTCTCTAGGTTGATTCAACAAAATAGTCCTAGTAAAAATGATGCGATTTTGAGTCAGATTAGCTTGGGTAAGGTTTCCTTAGCTAACACCCTCCAAGGACACGAAAACTCAGTTTTATCTGTCGCCATCAGCCCCGATGGTAAAACCATAGCCAGCAGTGGCGACGATCGCACAATCAAACTTTGGAATCTCGCAACCGGAAAACTAATCGCTTCACTCAACGGGCATTTTCAGCAGGTGAATGTCGTAGTAATTAGTCCAGATGGCAAACTTCTGGTTAGTGCTAGTGATGACAACACCATTAAAATCTGGAATTTGGCAACGCGAAAACAAATTCGCACTCTTATAGGGCATTCTGACTCAGTTCATGCCCTAGCCATCAGTGCTGATAGCGAGACTCTAGTTACTGGCAGTGATGACAACACGATTAAAATCTGGGATTTGGCAACAGGAGAGCAAATTCGGACACTAGCAGGGCATACATTCTGGGTGCGATCGGTGGCTATTAGTCCTAATGGTGTGATTCTAGCCAGTGGCAGTTTTGACAAGACGATCAAAATCTGGAATCTAGCAAAAGGATACCCAATCCGCACACTAGAAGGAAATTCTCAAACAGTGACAACTGTGGCTATTAGCCCAAATGGTAAAACTTTAGCCAGTGCTAGCCGCGATCGCACCATCAAACTTTGGAATTTAGCTACCGGAAGAGAACTTCGCACCCTAGCGGGACATGGCAACACTGTCACATCCGTAGCCTTCAGTGCCGATGGTAAAATTATTGCTAGTGGTAGCCGCGATCGCACTATCAAACTGTGGAATACAGCTACAGGAGAAGAAATTCTCACATTGGCGGGGCACACCAACACCGTCACATCTGTTACCTTCACTCCTGATGGCAAAACCCTTGTTAGCGGTAGTGAAGATAACACGATTAAGATTTGGCGGTTGTCTCAGTGAATGGGGATTGGGGATGAGGGAGAGTTAGAATCTCGTTCATCCACCTTTGAACCCAATACTTTTCGGTTAAGGGGAAAGGGAAAGAGTTTGAATTTACCTTTCCCCCTTGCCCTTTAACCTTTCCCCAGCCCACGATCCCCAATTGCGATAAACTGTCTCAAATGGGGAGAGGTAATAATGAGCAGCATCACCAACCATCGCCGCGATCGCAGGTTTGGAATTAAAATAACAAAGCTGTTTTCGGGTTGGCAGCAAGTATTTGGAGAAGCACGCACCGGGATTTTGCTCTGGTACTTGCTGATTTTGGGGATAACATTTCTCATCGCCATTCCCGCCTTTCGCTATAAGCTCTACCACCGCATTGATGAGCGAGTTCGTCAAGATATGGTAGAAGATATGGCGGCTTTTAATGCCTTAATTAAAGGTGAAACCTTTGCTACAGAAGATGTGCTGACTGAGGACGATCCAGAAGACATAGTAATTGGCCCGGAGCAATTGAAATGGTTGCTGTCCGGAAAAAAACAAATCACTCCTCCCACTTCCAAAGAAGATTTGATTAAGCTTTTCAGAGCTTATCTGTTATACCGACTACCAGAGGATGATTCTTATTTCATCACCTTTGTTGATGGTGAATTTTATAAATCTAGCCCTAGAGCGCGTCCCAAACCACTTGCCAAGGACTCACAACTTATGGAACGCTGGGCAAAACAAACTAAACCAGAACAGGGAGAAAAAGAATTTTCTGACCCCGATATTAGTAAAATCCTTTACATGGTGCAACCGATTACAATTAATGGACAAACGCGAGGTGTCTTTGTTGTTGCCCATAATACAGATGGTGAGCGAGCAGAGACACTGGAAGCAGTTTCCGTAATTATTGAAGTTTCTAGTTTAGTGTTTGTGGTGTCGTTCATTCTGGCATGGTTGGCGGCGGGACGGGTGCTAGCTCCCCTACGGACAATTACCACCACTGCCCATGCAATTAGTGAGTCAGATTTAACCCAGCGCTTACCTGCACGAGGTAAGGGAGAACTGGCAGAACTAGCAACGACATTCAACGAAATGATGGACAGACTAGAAGCAGCTTTTGCCACCCAGCGAGAATTTGTCAACGATGCTGGGCATGAACTCAGGACTCCCATTACCATAATTCGCGGACATTTGGAACTGATGGGAGATGATCCTCAAGAGCAACAGGAAACCTTGGCACTGGTGATCGGAGAATTAGACCGAATGAGTCGTCTGGTGGATGATATGATTTTGCTGGCAAAGGCAGAACGCTTAGATTTTTTGCAGTTGGCGACGGTGAATGTAGCCGAGTTAACCCAAGAGTTATTTGCCAAAGCCCAGGCACTGGCAGAGCGGGACTGGCAAATAGATGCGGTGGCAAAGGGTCAGATTATAGTCGATCGCCAGAGAATTACTGAGGCTGTAATGAATTTAGCCCAGAATGCGACTCAGCATACTGCAAAGAATGATACTATTTCCATAGGTTCTGCGATCGCTAAAGGAAAAGTGCGTTTCTGGGTACGCGATACAGGCGAAGGCATTCCCCTTATCGAGCAAAGACGGATTTTTGAACGTTTTGCTCGAACTCATAACAGTCGTCGTCGTTCCGAGGGTGCAGGATTAGGGCTGTCAATTGTCCGAGCGATCGCACAGGCGCATGATGGACAGGTATTGCTTCGGAGTCAACTAGGAAAAGGTTCGATGTTTAGTATCGTTTTACCCCTCGATCCCCCGCAGGAAATGAGTGCTTATGCCCCAATACGGTTTGGTTAAAGGTGAAAGGGGAAAGGGAAAAGGTTTTAAATATATCCTTTACCCCTTACCCCTTAACCTTTTCCCAGAATACGAGGAAAGTAAAGAGTGCTTATCTAAACTATATTGGCTTATGCCCAACATTCTCATCGCTGAAGATGAACCCCGCATTGCCTCATTTATTCAGAAAGGATTGCGATCGCAAGGTTTTACAACGACAACAGTTGCCGACGGACTGTATGTGGTGGATGTTGTACACAGTGGGGCTTTTGACTTACTAATTTTGGATTTGGGATTACCTGGAAAAGATGGATTTCAGGTATTGGAAGAACTGCGGGGACAGGGAGAAGACTTGCCTGTAATTATTCTCTCGGCTCGGAGTGACATTCACGATAAAGTTGCTGGACTAGAAGGAGGCGCGGATGATTATGTCACCAAACCTTTCCGATTTGAAGAACTTCTGGCGCGGTTAAAGTTGCGTTTGCGATCTGCTAGGCCGGTGAGAGATACCCAAGAGTTTATCCTCACAGCGGGTAATGTGGTACTAGATTTGCGGACTCGACGGGTAAAAGTAGGCGATCGCTTTGTAGAATTAACTGCTCGTGAATTTACAATGGCAGAAATGTTTTGTCGTCATCCCGGACAAGTGATTAGTCGAGAACAACTCCTAGATTTCGTTTGGGGTTACGACTATAATCCAGGTTCTAATATTGTTGATGTCTATGTTGGTTATCTTCGCAAGAAACTAGGCAACAACATCATTGAAACCGTTAGAGGGATGGGTTATCGTTTGCGAACCTAATATCAATAGCGTCAATTAGTCCTTGCTAATCAAGGGAAATTCGTAGACAGGGACAGACGCTACCCAGTTGATTTCTGCAACGAGTTAGCTCTGATTGCGCGGAACATCCCGAATCGGCATAGACCTGCGCTAAATGCTAGCCGCATCAGTAGGAGGGTAGGTACTTCTCGCAGAGATTTAATGAAACCAGATAGACCAAAACGCACCAATCCCTCTGGTCGAGTCACCCCTTGCCAGATGGAATCTAGCCAAGAAGGAAGTGTTTGCTTCGTCCAGTCTGTCGTTATCACTTCCCCCTTGACTAATCCTGTTGCTGCCAAAAGCTCGGAAAAGCCTTCAATACTGGAGAAAGCCGGATGCGACCACTGATCTAATAGTTGCCGCATTACCCGTTTCTCCCAAAAATTGAGCGGTTTTTGGCGATCGTCTCTCTGATTCCAGTCGGCTAAAACCATCACTCCACCGGGTTTTAGCACCCGTATCAACTCTTTGGCAAAAATAGCTTTATCTGGCATGTGTGGCCCAGCTTCAATCGACCAAACTACATCAAAACTAGCATCTGGGAAAGAAAGTGCCATAGCATCATCCACAAGAAACTGCACATCAAGTTCCTCTTGGGTTAACTGCTGGGCGCGTTGGACTTGTTGGGGACTAATGGTAATACCTGTGACTGCAAAACCGTAATCTCGTGCCAAGATGCGACTGCTACCACCAATTCCACAGCCAACATCTAAGACAGTGGTGCCACGGGGTAATTTATCTAAACCACCCCAACGTACCATTTCATGCACAAAGTCAGATTTAGCAGTGAGAAAATCCTTTCGTTGTGGTGGCGAACCATAATGACCTAAGTGGATATGTTCGCCCCAGTAAAATTCCAAAATCCCGTCTTCAGTCCATTCGTCATAGGAATTGGCTACAGAGTTAGATGATTGATAAGTCCTTGCAGTGATTAGATACAACGCTAGCAAAATCGTCATTAGTGCCAAGAAAACTCCCAGCGTCGAAAAAAACCAACTCATGGAAATAAAACCTTAATCTTTTCTAACAACAAGTTTATCCAATTGTTAGACTGCAAGCTGTCCAATTTTCTCACCCAAGCAGTGTTGAGTTAGCGATGTTAAAACCATTCATACAAATGGAGGGTTTTGAAACCTAAACTTTCAGTTACCCTGAAGTTAGTTGCCTAATTAATATTGATTGTTCCATAACATAGAATAGATGACTGAACAAACTTCTAGAATTTGTATCCTTGGTGGAGGCTTTGGTGGTCTCTACACAGCCCTGCGGTTAAGCCAATTACCTTGGGAACCTACGCAAAAACCCGAAATTGTTCTGGTAGATCGAAGCGATCGCTTCCTATTCTCTCCTTTACTTTACGAATTACTCACTGGCGAACTGCAAACCTGGGAAATTGCCCCACCCTTTGAAGAACTTTTACAAGGCACAGGGGTGCGTTTTTATCAAGGTGTTGTGTCTGGAATTGACATCGACCAGCAACGGGTAAATATTCAAGAAGGCCCGGAAATTCCTTACGACCGATTAGTGCTGGCGCTAGGAGGTGAGACACCACTAGATTTAGTCCCTGGTGCAGCAGCCTATGCCTACACATTCCGCACCATCTCTGATGCCTATCGTTTAGAAGAACGCCTGCGATTTTTAGAAGAATCCGATGCTGATAAAATTCGGGTAGCGATCGTTGGGGCTGGCTACAGTGGTGTAGAGTTAGCCTGTAAGTTAGCCGACAGACTAGGCGAAAGAGGACGCTTTCGGATCGTTGAAATCGCCGACCAAATTTTGCGAACTTCCCCAGAGTTTAATCGGGAAGCAGCAAAAAAAGCTTTAGATGCCCGTGGCGTATTTCTTGATTTAGAAACCAAAATCGAATCAATCGAACAAAATAGTATTTCCCTAGAGTACAAAAACCAGCTAGATACGATTCCCGTGGATTTGGTAATTTGGACTGTAGGAACTAGGGTTGCGCCCGTAGTAAAATCTCTTCCTCTCAAGCAAAATCAGCGCGGTCAAATCATCACTACATCCAATCTGCAAGTCCTCGATCGTCCAGAAATCTTTGCCTTGGGAGATTTAGCAGATTGTCATGATGCTGAAGGACAGCAAGTCCCTGCTACGGCACAAGCGGCTTTTCAACAAGCTGATTATACTGCTTGGAATATCTGGGCAACTGTGACTAATCGCCCCCTCCTTCCCTTCCACTACCAACAGTTAGGAGAAATGATGGCACTAGGAATAGACAACGCCACTCTCACTGGTTTGGGAATTAAACTAGATGGCCCCTTGGCATACGTTGCCCGTCGTGCTGCTTATTTATATAGATTGCCAACTTTAGACCATCAGCTGAAAGTTGGTTTTAATTGGCTATTCCGTCCGATTATAGAAACACTTTCTCGATAACTTCAGGTTAGTCATTGGTCATTTGTGGCTCTTCCCAGTTTCCAGTTCCGAGTAAAAAAGTGAGATTCCCAACTCAGCACGGGCTAAACCTTAGCTATCCGCTAACAGCACTCCTGACGGACGTTGGTAAAGAACCAACAAATTTACGGTTATTTGCTTTATTTCTGCCATCCTACTTAGCAGATGCTAGACTCTACCCACAGAAGCTCTTTAACAAGCCGAAATGTAACATTCAACATTCAAAATTTTCAAACTTTAATGGAACAACCGAAAGTTATTTTTTTAGATGCTGTGGGTACACTCTTCGATGTCAAAGGTAGTGTGGGCAAAGTTTATAGTCAGATAGCCCAGGAATTTGACGTTACAGTTTCAGCCGAAACATTAAATACAGCTTTCATCCAAAGCTTTAAAACAGCGCCGCCGCCGATATTTCCTGATGCAGAACTGCAAGATATTCCCCAGCGCGAGTTTGATTGGTGGCGGATAATTGCTCTGAACACTTTTGAAAGGGCAGGTGTTCTCAAGGAATTTTCTGACTTTTCGGCTTTTTTTAGCGAACTTTACATTCACTTTGGCACTGGCGAACCGTGGTTTGTCTATCCCGATGTCTTACCTGCTTTAATCAACTGGCGGCGCTTGGGAGTTAGCTTAGGGGTGCTATCCAATTTTGATTCTCGGATTTATTCAGTATTGCAAAGTTTGGGATTGAGAGAGTTTTTTACCTCCGTCACCATTTCTACACAGGTACGTGCAGCTAAACCCGACCCGCAAATTTTTGCCATTGCCTTAGATAAACATAAATGTTCCCCAGAGGCGGCATGGCATATCGGCGATAGCATTGTAGAAGACTATCATGCAGCTAAAGCAGCTGGACTCAGAGGCGTTTGGATTAACCGGGGAAAATGAGGGTTGATCGACAGTGAAAACTGTATCATCTCAACTGTAATACGCTAAAACATAAACTACTTCGTTAGCGATCGCAGCAGAGTTAATTCACCATAAACTAGATTATTTACCGTTGTACACGGGGGGCAGTAATGTATTATTAGCTCAAAAAAGGTATGCCAGCCCTCTAATTATCGTTAAATGCTGAAGCAAACTTTTCCTTCCCCTGAAGCACTCCGAGGTTCCCTTTTGGTCTGGCTGATAAGCTAAACCACATCTAGTTTGCATATCTAAAATTTATATAACTCTTGTGGGGTGGGCATCTTGCCCGCCGTAATTATGCAATTTAAATGTGGAACAGCTTATTGCCCTCATTCTTGGCACATTAGTACTGCTGGCGTTGATTGCGCGTGTTGGTGCTGGAACATTGGTGAGCTTTGTACCACCAGATGTAGTACCAGGTATCAGTCTTGACCCGCGTAATTTACCATATTACGCTGGGCGCTCAACCCTGCGAATGTTTATTGCCCTGTTTTACTCAACGCTGTTCACTTTAATTTATGGTTACATTGCTGCCAAAAGCCGCCGCGCTGAGAGAGTTCTGATTCCGCTACTCGATATCTTGCAGGAGGAGTTTGAAGCAGAATTGCAAAAGCGAATTAATTCTTCACCTCAAGAAACTTAAGTTGCACACTTTTGCAAACGCCTCAGAACTCCATTCATCCCCCACTCCCCACTCCCAATCCCAATTTCCAATGCCAAATGCTGCCCCAACACTCGTATGATCGAGATATCAGGAAAACATAACAGCCAGATTTTTACCGCAAAACATGGGCAGTATTTGGGAAATCGATTTTTACTCTCGTCCGATTTTGGACGATAATCAAAAAAAAGTTTGGGAAGTCTTAGTCTGCGAAAGCCCGTTGGATATCGGCGCAAAAGTAGACTCTTTGTTTCGCTATGCTCAATATTGTCCCAGTACCCAGGTAAATTCGGGCTGGTTGCGGACAGCATTGCAGGAGGCTATTGACCAAGCTGGAAAAGCACCAATTAAAATCCGCTTTTTCCGCCGCCAAATGAACAATATGATTACTAAAGCCTGCCAAGATATAGGCATTCCCGCCCAGGCTAGCCGCCGCACTTTGGTTCTCAACCAATGGTTAGAACAGCGGATGGAAGAAGTGTATCCTCAAGAGGCGGGGTATCAAGGGGGGACTAATCCCTCAGTCCGCTTGGAGAAACCTTTGCCGCAACGTTTACCAGATGCCTTGGAAGGACAGCAGTGGGTATTTGTTACTTTAGATGCTGCGGATTTTGCTGATATGCCAGAGTGGGAAATTGGTTTTGGTGAAGCTTTCCCTTTAGAGTTGGCGAAAGTTTCACCTGAAGCTCGTATTCCTGGTATTTTGATTTTCTCATCGAGAGCGTTGCCCTTGGCTGGGTGGATGTCTGGTTTGGAGTTGGCTTTTTTAAGATTTGACACCAGCGAGGAGGCGAGATTGGTTTTAGAAACTGGTGTAACTGAAAGTTGGATTGTGGCAAATATCAAAAAACCTCAAATTTTAGCAGAAGCTAAAGGTTTTGAAGCAGCCAAGCAAAAAGCGAATGGAGTACATTTTATCGGCGTACAGTCCGATCCCAAAGCAGAATCTTTTGCTGGTTTTTGGCTGTTGCAAGAGGTTAATCTGTGAAAATGGGCAGGGGAGCAAGGGAGTAGGGGAGAAGTTGCAGTAAGTTTTTCCCCTCTGTCCCTCTGTATCTTGTGCCCAATGACAAATAACGAATGACAAATGACTAGATCCGTTGAGACATGACAATGATTTGGGATAATTAACTGCGTCCATCAGTGTCGATCTGCGGTTTCCAATCGTAACTGTAAAGAAACACTGATGATTTTTGGATAGTTATCCGCGTTCATCACTGGAAAGTGCGTAGGCGTAGCCCGTCGTAGACATCGCACTTCTCTTGAGACAGCGTTGATATGCGGTTCAAAATCCACAATTCACTAAGGGTCATGGGTTCTGAAAATTTGTCACAAGATACACTCGCCGAACAGTTGCTGGAACTAGCTATAAAATCTGGAGCAGAAGCTGCTGAAGTGTATCAGTCGCGATCGCTTTCTCGCCCAGTGTTTTTTGAGGCAAACCGACTCAAACAGCTAGAAACTAACCAATCTGAAGGCACAGCATTACGGCTTTGGCGAAATGGGCGTCCGGGACTGACGGTGGCTTACGGTTCTGTCTTAGCCGAAGTAATGGTGGAAAAAGCTCTGGCTCTAAGTCAACTAAATCAACCGGAAACTGTAGAATTAGGTTCTAACTTTCAGCCTGACTATCCCGATTTAGGAGAAAGTTTACCGATAGAAGTTCTGGTGGACTGGGGCAAAGAAGCGATCGCACTCATCCGTGATGCCTATCCCGATGTTGTATGCAATGGTGACTGGGAATGTGATATTGAAACCACCAGACTAGTCAACACCAAAGGTTTAGATTGTCACTATACAGACACTACCCTCAGCTGCTATATATCAGCAGAATGGGTGCGTGGTGATGATTTTTTAAGTGTTGCTGATGGTCAAACCAAGCGCGGGGAACTCGACCCAGAGAGATTAGCTAACCAAATTTTACAACGGTTAATTTGGTCGAGTGAAAATATCTCACCTCCTACTGGTCGTGTGCCGATTTTGTTCACTTCTAAAGCCGCTGATATGCTTTGGGGTACTGTACAAGCCGCTTTGAATGGCAAGCGAGTTTTAGAAGCAGCTTCACCTTGGGCAGAACGTTTGGGTAAGGAAGTAGTTGCACCCAGTCTCACCCTCTATCAAGATCCCGAAGCTGGCCCTTACAGTTGCCCTTTTGATGATGAAGGCACTCCTACTAAATCTCTGGTATTTATCCAAAATGGAACTTTACAGCATTTCTATAGCGATCGCACTACCGGCTCCCAACTGGGTACTAACACCACTGGAAATGGTTTTCGCCCTGGTTTAGGTAGCTATCCCACCCCTGGTTTATTTAATTTTCTCATCCAGCCAGGTTCGGCATCGCTACCAGATTTGATTCAACAACTAGATGATGGCTTGGTTATCGATCAAATGTTGGGTGGTGGCGGCAGTATTTCGGGAGATTTTTCGATCAATGTCGATTTAGGCTACCGCGTCCAAAATGGTCAAGTAATTGGGCGTGTTAAGGATACGATGGTTGCAGGTAATGTTTACACAGCCCTGAAGCAATTGGTTACACTAGGCAACGATGTTGATTGGAATGGTTCTTGTTATACTCCGTCTCTGATAGTAGAAGGGCTATCTACTACGGGGAGAAGCAATTAAGTAATTCGTAATTCGTAATTCGTAATTCGTAATTGGGGAGAGTGCTTTTGTATAGCGATCCTAAATTATTTGTGAATAACAATATCCCCGACTTCTTAAAGAAGTCGGGGATATGAGCCTTGATATAGACTTTTAAACCATCCTCTAAGATTCCACTAAACAGCTTTTTAGGAAAGATTTGTAATCCAAAATTTAAAATCCAAAACTGGTATGAATCAGCGTTTTCGCACCTGGTGGCAGCCTAGAAGAGGTTTAGCGATCGCCGAAGCCTGTATTATCGGTCTGGTTGCTGCTCTATCTGCGGTATTCCTGAAAGTCGGATCGGGATGGTTGGGGACATGGCGAGTGCATACTACCCACCTTTTGCCAGCATGGCTGGTACTACCTGCAATTGGTCTTGTCCTGGGATTTCTGGCTGGATGGTTGGTGGATAGATTAGCACCGGAGGCTGCTGGTAGCGGTATTCCGCAAGTCAAAGCTTCTCTGGCCAATGTGCCTGTGACATTATCTTGGCGGGTAGCAGTTGTGAAGTTATTCAGTGCCATCATCGCCATCGGTTCCGGCATGACTCTGGGACGGCAAGGCCCTACTGTCCAAGTAGGGGCTGGTTTGGCAGCAGGGATGAGTCGTTGGGTTCCCACTTCCCCAGATCATCGACGGCAGATGATTGCAGCTGGTGCGGGTGCAGGTTTGGCTGCTGCTTTCAATGCCCCGATCGCAGGTGTCTTATTTATTGTTGAAGAATTACTCCAAGATTTATCAGGATTGACTCTCGGAACTGCCATTATCGCCTCTTTTATTGGTGGCGTGATATCCCGACTTTTAGGTGGTGGCTCTCTTGACCTTAACTTGCAATTAGTAAAATCTTCCAGCCAATTCTCCATCCCAGAAATTCCCTTTTTCATCCTGTTAGGTATTTTGGCAGGCTTGTTTGGTGCATTGTTTAATCGCGGTATTATATTTAGTATTAAATTTTATCGAAGATTACACATCAGCTTACCCTTGCGGGTGGCTTTAGCTGGATTTATCTCTGGTGTTGTCGTGGCTATGCTGCCCCCATCCTTCCGTGATAATACGGGATTGCGGGAGTCATTAATTACTGGAAGCTCCCCTCCTAGCGTCGCAGCGATCGCCTTTGCCGCCCAGTTCATCCTCACACTGATTGCATTTGGTTCGGGAGCGCCGGGGGGATTATTCGCTCCCAGTCTGATTTTAGGTTCTTGTTTAGGACACATCATCGGTGTATCTGAGTTATATATCACCGGAGTTGGTTCTCCTACGACTTATGCCCTAGCGGGTATGGGTGGATTTTTTAGCGCCGTTTCCAAAGTGCCAATCACAGCAATTGTGATTGTCTTTGAGATGACTACAGATTTCAACCTAGTGCTACCTTTGATGATTGTTTCTGTCGCAGCTTACCTGGTTGCGGATAAGGTAGTACCTGGTTCGCTTTATGAGAAACTTTTGGAGTTAAAAGGTATTACTCTTACCAAAGAAGTTGCGATGGAAGGAGCATTAACCAAGTTAACTGCAAAAGATGTGATGCAAGAACGAGTAGAAACTCTAGATGCAGAGATGAGCTTGGAAGAAGCAATGCAAGCTTTTGCTCGTTCCCATCATCGTGGTTTCCCTGTGGTAGAAGATAGCAAGTTAGTGGGAATTGTAACGCAATCAGATTTGTTAAAAATTCGCGAGGGTACAAACCACACACTGCGCGATCGCAATTTAGCCGATATTTTCTTAAAAGAAATTATGACATCTGTCCCGATGACAGTATCACCAATTCACACCCTCAGTAATGTACTATATTTACTCGATCGCTATCAAATCAGTCGTTTACCGGTGGTAGATAGACGAAAACTGATTGGGATTATTACCCGTGCAGATATTATTCGGGCGGAAGCAGATCATCTCAATTGTGAGAATGCGACACCGAAACTGCGACCAGAACCTTCATACATAGTTTACCAGACGCGATCGCCCAGCATTGGTAGAGGTAGATTATTAGTACCCGTAGCAAATCCCGAAACAGCAGGTGTTTTATTACAAATGGCAGCAGCTATTGCCCGCGATCGCCATTATGAAATAGATTGCGTGCAAGTGATGCTGATACCCCGCCACAGTTCCCCATCAGAAACACAGGTAAGAACGGCAAAAAGTCGCCGCTTGCTACGACAGGCAGAAGTCTTAGCAAAAAAGTGGAAAATTCCTTTACACACCCAGATTCGAGTTACCCACGATGTGGCGCAGGCAATTTTGGAGACAATCAACGAACAACACATCGACCTAATCTTAATGGGATGGAAAGGTAATACATCTACCCCTGGTCGGATTTTTGGCAACGTTGTTGACACCATCATTCGCCAAGCCACCTGCGAAGTCGTATTAGTAAAATTAGGCACTATTCAGCAATCCTTCAATCGCTGGCTAGTCCCGATGGCTGGTGGCCCCAATTCCCCACTGGCGATTAATTTGCTACCGGCTTTAATTACATTGGGAAATGATCCGAAAATTCATCTGACACAGGTGTTTAAGCCATTTGAATTCAAGCCAGATATGTCAGTTTCAGAACAAGCTATCCGCCATCTGATGCGGCGGCGAAAGTTGTCCAGTAGTGTAGTTGCTCTCCCAATCCAAGCTAATTCAGTCGCAGAAGGTGTGATTAACTTAGTTAAAACCGAAGGTTACGATGTTGTAGTTTTGGGAGCATCGCAAGAAGGATTGCTACAGCAAGCGATTCAAGGTAATATTCCCGAAGCGATCGCTTCTGGTGTTGAAAGTACAGTGATTTTGGTTAGAGGTGCGATTCAAAAATAAAAAACATAGATTTTAGTGATTTTTTTAATGATAAAATACACCAATAATTAGAGTAAAAATTATTGGTATTAAGATTGGAATAGCAACTATAAGTCCCCACTTACCAAACTTAATTTCCTCACCCTCAGATTTGAGAAACGCAATCCAACCGACAACTCCCATCAAAACCCAAAGAAATCCAAAGGCAAGAAATATAACAAATACTGAGTCGTCCATTATTTTTACCAAATTTTCTTAAATTGTAACTAATTATCACTAATTAACTTTGCTAAACTTGCACGAAACTGACTAAAATCAAAAGCTTCAATAGTTTTTTGTTGCAAGTATTCTGGTTGGTAAATTACTGGATTAGAGCAATCACCTTGCAGGATTTGAATTAGATTATCGGCAATTTCTTCAAGGTTATCAGGATCGACCAAACATCCCAACTTCCCGTCAGCCAAGGGATCTATAGAACCATCTTGATTACCCGCCAACACAGGTTTACCACAAGCTAAAGCTTCTAGAAAAACAATTCCAAATCCTTCTCCTTTACTAGGCAGAGCAAAAACATCGCAGAGATTGTAATGATCGCACAATTCTTTATCTGGAACAAATCCGGCAATTGTCACACAATCTTGTAGATTTAAGTTGGTAACTAAAGCTTTAATTCGAGGTATATCATCTCCTTTACCTGCAAGAATAAAGTGAACATTAGGTAGATGCGATCGCACTTTCACCAAAGCATGAAGTATTTGGTCATAACCCTTGTATTTTGCCATGCTTCCCAGCCGCGTCACTGTTAAAATTACAGGTTGTTCATCTGTTAAGTTATATCGCTTGAGTAAGTAGGTAGGTTTAGAATTTATTGGAAACTTACTAGCATCAAATGTATTAGGTAAAACAACTATTTTTTCTGAATCAATATTTATATCTTGAAGCAAGCGCTGGCGAGTATAATTACTAACACTAATGATTTTATCTGCTTTTTCTAAAGCAAATTTTGTTGCCTTATTTTCGATATCCCAAACTTCTAAGCCATGAGCAACAACCCAGTAAGGAACTCCAGTGAAAAATTTGAGAATATAACAAACAATCGCATAGTTAACATGAGTAGAAATAACTATAACGGGATGTTGAAGAATAGCTAAAATAATTATTTTTGTGGCAAATAAAATTGGTTGCAGTAATTTTGGTAAATCTCCAAAATAATGAAATCTTGTTGAGCTTAAAAACTGCAATTTATCTGGCTGCTTTAAACTATACTTATCATATTTAAGAAACACATCATAATCAGCTTCAGGATATATATCTTGTAAAGCTTTCAGCAAAAATTTTGAGTAAACTTGAATACCTCCCTTGAAATCAAATATATTCGGAAATATTAAGTAAAAACGAGGTTTAGCACTCATATTTTTTTGGCATTTTCAATAATTTCAGGTTTTAATTGGGTGACAACATCTTTTCGAGAATTGATAGCCGCTGCTATAAAATAAAACTCAATAGTTGTAAAAGTATAGTCTTCAGTAAAAACATCTGGAATTTGAGACACTAAAAACATAATAATTGGAACAGTAATTAAAGGATTAGCATATTTAACTTTCAATGCTATTCTCGCTAAAAAATTAGTAAATAGCAATAATCCAGGAATTCCTTGTTCTGCTGACACATTTAAAAATATATTATGTGCGTGATAACTTTTTTTCCCCCAAACTTTCACTCCTATTTGGTCTGGAAAAACTCCTATGCCTATACCAGTCAATGGTCTTTTAATAGTTTCATTAATAGCTGCCTGCCACATTTGAAACCTTGAAAAACCTGTTCCTATAAGAGTAGGAATCTTTTTTTGATTTGGATTGACTGAACTTGAATTTTCTAAAAATATATTAGTTAATGGAAATATTTTACTATCTGCTAAACCAATTCTCCGTGTAGAGACTGGTACAGTTACAATGAATAAAAACAACAAGCTGATTAGATAAATCATTTTTCTAAAACTAATAATTTTATATATCAGCAAAAGAAACATCCCAATTATAAAAATTACCCAACCATTGCCGCTGGCAGATAAGGCTAAGGGAATTATAAAAATTAATTCGCTTATATGTAATTCAATTTTAGAAATTTTATTCTGTTTTTCTAAAATCAGGCTTAAACATAATCCAATGGCGACTATGACCCCAAACTGATTAGGGTTTTGCATAATTGAACCAATTTCAGGATAAAAGCTGGGGAACTTTAATAATTTAAAAATCCAGTTATTAGGAAGTAAAAGCTCTAAAAAGCCCAAACCTGCAATTATCTGTAGTAAGTGCAATATACAACGATAATAAAATGTTAAAGATGGTGCTGTTATATTCTTAAAGGTTAATACTAGGAAAGCAAAAAATAATATATAATAGGTTGAGTATTTTAAACTATAAGTAATAGCAATATTTGGGAAATCGCTCATTAATGAGGAAAGCCACATCCACAAATACATGAGACTTATAGATATCACAATTATTTTATGTTTCTTAACAACTTCTGGTATAGATTTTAAAGATAAACTAATGATTGCAAAACTAAATGCAGGAAGTAATAAATAATGAATACCAATATTTATTCCTGGAAATTTAATTCGCCCTAAAAGTGAAGAAAATAGTATGAGGAGAAAAAATATATTAATCATAATCTTTTATGTAAAAATATTTTTTGATAGGATAAAACTTACATAACCCACTTTTGCCGATTTAAGGATGGATTTTGAGATTTTTTCAAACTATAATCCTGAACATGTAGAGAATATTACCATAATACAGTCTTCGGCAATATCATCTTTTCAAGGTATGATTAATTTGATATTTTTGCACAGCTAAATATTCTTTCTGAGGTAGAACCCAAAAAAGTTGCAATCTATTGCGAATGTACGCTATCAAATATTTTTAATTAATCATCTGCCAAATTTTGAGAATGTTCTCACCACTTCCACCACCGGCAATGGTTTGTCCATCTGGGCTAATGGCAACGGCATAAATATATCCAGAACCTGTCTCTAAAGTGCGAATTTCCTTTCCTGTGACTGGGTTCCAAAGTTTGATTGTCTTGTCACTACTGCCACTTACAAGGGTGATACCATTTGAACCTACGCTTGGCAAAAAGGCGACAGAATTAACCTTATCATTATGTCCTTTTAAGGTGTGGATTAACTTTCCTGTCCCCAGATTCCACAATTTAATTGTCTTGTCTTTACTACCACTGGCAAGGATGACGCCATCGGGAGCAAAAGCGACTGAAAGAATCGACTCTGCATTTCCCTCTAAGGTGCGGATTAACTTTCCTGTCCCCAGATTCCACAATTTAATTGTTTTATCCCAGCTACCGCTGGCAAGGGTTTTACCATCAGGACTGAAAACTACAGATGCAACACCACTGGTATGTCCCTCTAAGGTGCGGATTAACTTTCCTGTCTCCAGATTCCATAGTTTGATTTTCGTATCCTTACTAGCATTGCCACTCGCAAGGATTTTGCCATCAGGACTGAAAGCTACGGAAGTAACTCCATCGTTATTTCCCTCCAAAGTGCGGATTAACTTTCCTGTTTCCAGATTCCACAGTTTGATTGTCTTGTCCGCACTACCGCTAGCGAGTATTTTGCTATCAGGACTGAAAGCTATAGTCCAAATCCAATTGGAATGTCCTTCTAAAGTGCGGATTTCCTGTCCACCTGTCAGATTCCATAGCTTGATTGTCTTATCATCACTGGCACTGCCAAGGGTTGTACCATCAGGACTGAAAGCTACCGAATTCACGTCACTAGAATGCCCCTTGAAGGGTTTGGGTGAATAAGAATTTTCTGAGACGTTTTTTTGGGGCTGAATAGGCTGAGAAATAGGCTGAGAAATAGGCTGAGAAATAGGTTGAGGAACTTCGCTGATTATCTGGGGACGAGACTGAAAATACCAAACTCCTCCTAATCCCAAGATGAAAATGCTAGAACCTAACAGCAGTTGACTTTTCAGATTGTTATTTGATTTTGGTGAAACTAGTACCTTGTTTGCTGGAGGAGCTGCAAATGTTGGTGTCAGTATAGTTGGGGGCACTGATGAAAATGGTGGTATTTGAGGTGTTAAGTCATTGATGACTTCATCAGCCGATTGATAACGCTTTTGGATGTCTAGCTGCAACAGCTTATCCAAAACTTCACCCAACTCCATAGATATAGAAATTCCGTCTCTACCTGAACTGGTTAAATGTTGCCGCCAAGATGCAACCCAACCATAACCCTGATGTATCCACAGTTGAGATGGGCGAACTCCAGTCAGGAGATGAAAACAAGTAGCCCCCAAACTGAATAAATCACTGGCTGGGTAAGCTTTTCCCTCTTGCATCTGTTCAAGTGCAGTGTAACCGTGTGAACCAATCACAGTGCCCATTTTAGTTTGCACTGTTGCTGTCAACAGTTTGGAAGCTCCAAAATCGATTAGGATTAGTCGCCCGTCACTTTGACGGCGAATAATATTCTGTGGCTTGATATCCCGGTGAATCACTCCCCGCAGATGGATAAACTTCAGTACTGGCAGTAAATCTAGCAAAAGTTGGCGAATCTCCGTTTCGTTATAGTTTGCCCGCGTTTCCGATTCTTTGAGCAAGTTTTGCCCATCGATAAACTGCTGCACCAAAAAGAGATAGCTATTTTGCTCAAAATAAGCCAATAGAGTTGGAATTTGCGGATGTTCTGCCAGTTCTTGCAGTCGGCTCGCTTCTTGTTTAAATAGTTCAACGGCCTTAGTTAGTGGCCCAGTTCCCTGAAGTTTTGGCGCGAATTGCTTAACAACACAGCATTCATTCAGTTTGTGTACATCTTTGGCTAGATAGGTTCTACCAAATCCGCCTTCGTCTGATAAAACCTGAGTGGGACGATAGCGACCTCCTAGCAGGGGTATCAATTCCGCTCTACAACTGTGGCAATAGTTGTTTTTATCAGGATTTAAGGGTTTTTGGCAATCGGGATTCACACAACAGAGCATACTGGGAATCCATTTCAGTTGGGGTATATATTCATCTTAAGTCATGCAGTATAATCTCTGTTGTTAGTAAATATCACTGAGCCAGCATACAAATCCCCAATTTCCTTACCTCATCAGGTATTGAACAATTTAGATAAATTGCAAAAAATTGTGTTTGAGCGATGCCTTTTAACGAATTGATGGGTGTTAGGTCTGCTTGTGTATTACATCTGTCTGAGCCATTTAGTCAGGTTTACAAAAATATCTGGGCAAAATTCCGAAAAGCAGCAATTTAAGTTTGTAGCTCAGTATATACCTACGAAATTGAGATTTTCTCTAGTAGTCTAAATTGAAAATACAATTTTTCCGATTTGATTGTGACAAACATTTGGATATGTAGTATATACGAATTCATTTGATTACAGGCGATGCCTTTAGCAAGCCGCTAAGGTATATACGCTAAATTTCCCTTTTCGTTTACATAACTGCTGTGGTTAAAACAGCAACTACTATTAATTTTGTCTTTCAATAATAGACAAAATGATCGGTAAAATTAGGAGCGTAATTATGCTATTAGACAACAAAAACTATCGTCGCAAATTAAGTCATGTTTTAATTGGTTGCGTGAGTAGTAGTTTGTTAATTACAAGTAATGTGCTGCCTATAAGTGCTTTGGTGAAATCTCACAGTTCTCAAGACTTCATAATTGCTAAATCACCTGATGAGAGACAACCAGAAGCAGTCAAAAAAGGAATTGAGCAAATTCCTGCTTCTCAGGCATCAATATCTCCAAGACGGAAGATATCTATTGAGTCACCAGTACAGCAGACTCCTCGTGCATCATCTAATAGAGAAAATTCTCAGCGACGAACTTCTAGCGTTTCAGATAATAGCTCTACTCCTAGATCGTCTAGACGTAGGAATTATAACTCGAATTCTAATCGTTCCAATAGTGGTGGTGTATCTAGATCCTCTGGCACTAGAACTGCAAATTCCAACGCTAATCGTTCTAATGGTGGCTCCAGGAGAGTTCGCAAGCCAAGTTCTAATGTAGCAACTGGGAACCAAAATCTCGATAATTCAGCGATTTCTTCACCTGCAACACCAACTTACAAAGAGATTAACTTTGTAGATGTTGCATTAGGTATTTTAAGTAAGAGTGACTTTCAATCTGAAGGTAGATATTTTCATTTCTATGAGTTTGAGGGTAGAGAAAATCAATTAGTTCAAATTAGACTGATTGGCAGTAATGATACACGTAGATCGAATAACTTGAGTTTAAAACCATTGTTGTTTCTGCACGATCCCGATAACAATATCATCGTTAAAAAAGGCGCTTTGGATAAAAGCAGTGGTGGCGATGATGCATTCATTTTTGCGCGACTGCCTAAGAATGGCATTTATAAGATTGCTGTTACTAGTCAAGATCCGGGAGATACAGGTCGTTATAGTTTGGCTCTGAGGAATGATAGAGCTAGCTATACTTTAGATGAATCAGACCAACTAACTGCCAAAAGCTCAACCTTGAAACAAAATGGAGGCGCTTACAATGTTTCTAATTTTCAAGGTAAAAAAAATCAGCTGATAAGTATTCGGGTAGATAGTGTTGATGAAGAGTTTTCTCCTTATGTAGCTTTGCTAAATTCTAAAGGACAGACGATCGCAATCGATAAAGACAAAGACAAAAGTGGTGTCTACAGTGCTTTAATTGACCGAGCTAGGTTGCCTGAAGATGATACATACTATATAGTTATTACTTCCAAAAATCCACAGGAACGCGGTAAATATAGATTGACTATTTTCTGAAGGAATTACCAATTCTGGTATTGAGACTATTGCTATGAGTAGGATATATTTTTGATTTACCGTAATAGTCTTGATGCCATTAGACCTCTTGCATAAATAAAAAATAAAGAACCCCACCCCGCATTTGCTAACGCAAACGCTCCCCTCCCCGCAAGCGGCTATCCATTAGTCACATCTTTCTTTACAATCTTGAAACCTATGCTCTATAGCCGTCTTAGACACTGAATAGTTAGGCATACTTGACAAATTCGCTTTTAATATTCTCGCTAAAACTGCGTTTTTATTGAGAATAAACAACGAACCAATAAGGGTTATAAAAGCCTGAGTGAATACTCTCACGAATGTTAAGAAAGATCCGGGTAATGGATAGCCGCAAGCGGGGAGGGGTTGGGGGTGGGGTGTTAGGGACTTTTGCAAGAGGTCTATTGTACAAAGTTCATTTAAGGGTTATTGGTGTAGATAATTGGTCTTTAAAGACGCTATAAATCCTGTCTCTACATGAGGACTCTCATGGGAATTTCCCGCAGATTTCAAGGCATACATTGCACTGTAACGTTCACCTAAGTGCAGTAATTCTTGATGTGTACCTTGCTCTAAAATCTGTCCGTCTTCGATGTAGAGAATTAAATCGGCTTGTTCAATGGCTCTAAGATTATGAGAAACTATAAAGGTTGTGCATTTTTGAGTCAAGCGATCGAGTGCTTCATTGACGGCGTGTTCGTTTTCGTTGTCTAAGCCAGTGGTTGGCTCATCTAAAATTGCAATCGCAGCTTGACGAATAGCAGCACGAGCAATAGAAATTCTCTGCCTTTGTCCTCCCGAAAGTGTTGCCCCTCTCTCACCTAAAATAGTCTCGTAGCCTTCGGGTAGCGCCATGATAAAATCGTGGGCATTTGCTAAACGCGCAGCTTGTTCAATTGTTTGGTCTGAAGCCCCCAAACACCCGTAGGCAATATTGTCTCTGACGCTGGCAGCAAATAAAATGCTGTCTTGTAACACCACGCTAATTTGTTGGCGGATAGATTGCACCTTGTATTGGCGCAGGTCGTGACCATCAACTAAAATCCGCCCTTCTAAGGGGTCATAAAGTCGCAACAACAAACTTACTAAGGTGGATTTACCGCCACCAGACGGCCCCACTAAGGCGACGTGTTGACCGGGTTGCACCTCAAAGTTGATGTTGTGTAAAGTTCTCTTGGTCGGTTCGTAGGCAAAGGTGACATTTTCAAACCGCACACCTCCCAACAAAGGCGGTGCATCTATTGCTCCCCGCGAATCGCGGATTTCGGGTACTGTATCCAGCACATCCAAGATGCGCTCCCCGGAAGCGGTAGCTTTAGCGATTTGTCCGGTGTATTTGGCAAGTTGTCGCATCGGCTTAAAAGCAATCCTGAGATAGTTGACAAATACGAGCAAATCCCCAGGTGTAATTGCCTTTGCCAATACCAACTGCACACCCCGCCATAACACTAAAGCAGTGGCAATTCCTACCAGCAGTTCCACCATCCGTTCTAAACCGGCTGCGAGTTTTTGCGCCTTGGCACTTTCTTTTAAACTTTGGCGATTATGACCGGAAAAGGTAGTTTCCAGCATATTTTGCAGAGAGAGAGCTTGCACAACTTTGATTGCCCCGATGGATTCCGCCGCAGTTGCCGCCATTGCACCTTCGCGTTGACGTTGCGATCGCACTACTTGGCGGATGCGTTTTGTCAAGCGGGTGGTGAAGAAAATAAATAAGGGAAACACGGCAACGGCAATCAGCGCTAGTTCCCAATTCAGCCAGAACATGACAAAAATCATCCCGACTAAGGTGAGGGAATGGGCAATTAGGGGTAATACTGCCATCACCGTCACCTCCCGCAGTCGTTCAATATCGGAGGTAACGCGGGTAATTAAATCGCCGGTCTTGGCTTTGTGGTGAAATGATAAAGAGAGATTTTGGAGATGACTGTAAAGTTGAGAGCGAATCTCAGTTAACACATTACTAGCTGCCAGTGCCATGCCTACCACACTGAAGTAAGCAGCAGTAGCGCGAAGTAAAGCGATCGCTACTAACCCCAACGTCAAGCCTGTTAATAGGGCAAACGGGCTAAGTTCTGAAAGTAGGGGAATACCCAAAGACTCAGGCCGAAAACCAGCTACAAGGATGTAATCAAAAATAAACTTGAGCGGCCAAGGTTCCAGCAGGTGCAAGAAAATTTCAGCTATCAATGCTACAAAGGACACGATTAGCAGCGCCTTTTGTTTGCTCAACTGGGGCGAAAACCGCTGCAAAATCCTTACTATCCCAGGTAAAGCAGCCCTCAGACTTTTGGGATCTCGATGCGCCATATCATACCAACCAATTCTCCAAAACCTTACGAATTACGAATTACGAATTACGAATTATGAGTATAGCGATCGCTAATGTAGTAATTTAATTTTCTTTCGAGAGCGATCGCTATTTTCTCCAGCCACAGGGGATTTTGCCCAAAGGTGAGACGACTTAGCAACGGTTTCAAAAATCCCTGATGGCGACGATGCCCCATCCGCTTATAGCGCTTCTTAAAATACTTGTCATTCATTGTCAAATTCCACTTTTTAGAAAAGTGTTCTAAACTGGCAATTTCCCAAGCATTACTCCAACGCAACATAAAGAATGCTAGTTCTGACAATTCAAACTTTAGCCCTGGTACATAAGTAACTACCGAAGTCGGTTCACAGTAAAATGTACCTCCGGCTTCAGCCACTTTTAGAGAAAAATCGATGTGTTCTCGTGTGCTTAGAAATCCCTCATCTAACAGCCCAATTCGCTCAAAAATTTCGGTGCGAACTAACATACAGTGAAACTCGGCAAATTCGCATTGTTGACGATGAAGCTGATGCCGCACTTCAGCAACTTTCCGATTTACAAAGTAATGTTTTTCATGCACCCGTCGCTTGATTCCAGTCTCTTGTGGCTCGACAACAATATGAGCTTCACCACCTGCTAAATGTACTGTTTCCCCCAAAGGTTTGCCAATACAAGTAAGCGGACAGACTACAGTCGCGTTTGTTTCTTTAGCGCATTCGAGTAAGGAGTTGAGCCAACCTGGACTGACAATGACATCGTTGTCAATAAATACTAAATATTCGCTATTAACTTGTTGTAAACCAAAGTTACGGGCTTGGTTGGGTGAAAGATAATGTTCTGTGCGGATTAATTGGAATCCTTTTTTTGCGGCTTGTTCTTGTAGATAGCGCTGGATATGCTGAGGTGAACCGCCATCAATATAAATTAGGGAGAAAGGTAATTGAGTGTGTTTGTAAATGCTTTCTAAAGATTCGCGAGTGTAACTGAATCGCTCACGCTGCGAAACAATTATGGTTATTTCTGCTTTATTCATGGTTCAAATTCTGTTTTTACAAAATGAATTCCTCTCTTCTCTCTGTGTTCTCTGCGCCTCTGCGGTTAAATAAATAATTAACCGCAGAGACACAGAGGGCGCAGAGAGAGAAAAAAAGAGTTTTGACGTTCTCTATACGAGATATATTTCGCCTAAGAAACCTGCATCAGATATCCCTAAGACTCGTTGGTAAACATACATCCAGTTTTGATATTCTACTGATGGGGCAAGCTGTTGAGTTACTTTTGTCTTAGCTGATGCACCCAACTTTTGCCGTAGTTCTGGTTGTGTTGCCAAATATCGGATTGCAGCAATTAATTCTTCGGTACTGCCGGGGTTGATAAGTAAACCGTCTACACCATCTTCTATGATTTCTGCGATCGCATCTACACGAGTGCCAATTATTGCTCGACTCGCCAACATTGCTTCCAACAGGGTATTCGGACAACCATCATGCAGTGAAGGAATTGCAAAAATATCTAGATGTGGTAAATAAGCTAAAGCTTCCTGGCGACTAGTAATTCCAGTAATATGGAGGCGATGACCAATTTCACTTTGCTGTATTTGTTGCTGCCAATACTTTCTTTCTTTCTCAACAAAATCACCTATCAGTAAAAGTGTTAAATCTAACTCTTTACCCAAATCGGCGCAGGCATCGAGGAGAAATTCAATCCCCTTTTTATCTCTAAATCTACCCGATGAACCAATAACAATACCTGGCAGTTCTTTAACTAAAGACGGGGTGGGGAATTGCTCAAAGTCGATAGGTGCAATAGAATTCCAGAAAGCTGATGATTTTAACTTGACACTTGGAGTAATAACACTAGCTCTTTTGAGCAAGTCACGGCTGACAAATGTTACCCAATCAGAATTCTCTAAAATCCATACTATCTGAGCATAATTTTTAGGATTAAAAATATGTTTGTGCAAGTCGCTACCGCGAACACTATTAATGACTGGAACATCATTTTCTTTTGCTAAAAGCGTCGTTACATAGCCTGTTTCATTCAGAAAAAAGGCGTGAAATAAGTCAAAATTATGTTTTTGATGCAGACATTTTAGTTGAAAGTAAACATCGCAAAAAAAGTCTTGAATTTCTGTTGTCTGAGTACGAACGGCTGACTTAATGCGATGCACAAACACACCATCTTGAAGCGTTGAGATGCAACTTGCTCGTCTGCGACTTCCATCAGATACTAGCCGTTGTTTCGAGCGAAACACTGCAATATGAACTTCATAGCCTCTGTCAATTAGCATCTTTGCAATCCTATGCACCGACTCACCAACCCCGCCAACATCGGGTGGATATTCAAGCGTAGTAATACAAATTTTTGTTTTATCCATGATTGGATTTTCTGCGATTTTATCTACTATTATTTTTGGGATTTTGGATAAAAAATCAATATACCCTACTCCCTTTCTCAAACTAGGCAACTTTTTGCTTGACTGCTAAAGCTTTTAATATGTTTGCAGTTTTTTCAACTCCTCCAGAATCAAAACTAATTTTATTAGGCTGCTCTTTGAGGTAATTAATAATATTAATCGCGAGATAATCAGGTTGCAAATAATTATGATTGATAAATTTGACAACTCCTAAATTGCTTAATTTTTCGGCTCTAATTGTTTGTTCTCGATCCTGATTGCCTGTAAAGGGAAGAATCATCGCTCGTACACCTGTGGTTAAAATATTCATGGTGGTGTTATAGCCAGACATATTGATCGAAAGGTCTGCTTTTTTCATGTAATTTAGTAAGTAAGGAGTATAGCGTCGAATATAGATGTTTTTACTAAATTTTGCCATTTCTTGTAGTTTCTTAAATTTTGAATTTGGGATGAATGGCCCGGTAAAAACCTGAATATTATGTGGTAATACTTTCTCTAAAAAAGGGGCTGTATTAACTACACATTCAAGCAACTCATGACCAAATCTACCACCTCCTACACTGGCTAGAATCAGGGGTTTGTCTGATTTAATAATTTCTCGATCTTCATCAGTTAAAATAGGATTTATTGGTGGCTCTTGCACTACATATCCGGTGTAACATACTTGACATTTAAGGTCATTTACTCTTGAAAAAGTTGCTTCTAGTGGGACTAATTCTGGGTCGCTATGAACCAACAGTATATCAAAATATTTATTGATGAAATTACAAACTTTTTCTTCGTGTTTTACTTGTTTTTCCGGTTTAACAACTACAATATCTCGCAAGCTAGAAACTATTTTAGTTGACCCTTTATTTGATTTTGCCAATTCTAGTAATGGAATTAATTCAAAAGAAAAACGTCTTCTCCCAAAAGGAAATAACTCAACAATCAAAATATGAGGTTGGAATTGCTTAAAGATTTCCAAAAGTCGATTTTTTCTAATTTCTTTGGCTTCATTAAGGCTAAAAGCATCATCTACTACTTGTAGTTCAGAAAATTCTGGGTCAGTTTTAATTGCAGGCAGATTGATAACTTCCACACCAGCAGGAATTTCAAATCCTTGAATTATTTCACCACCATTAATAAAACAAACTTGGAAGTCTTTGGTTAAGCCTCGCACAATTTCGCGGCTGCGAACCAGATGCCCCATACCTAAAATATGTTGGCAGTAAAACATAATACGCTTCATAAAAATTTTACCTCTGTCATTTTGGATGGTTGGAATAAGGCAAACGAAAGATAAAATAAATACTTTTATTACTTTTTACTTAAACAATTTTGGCAATCATCGCTAATTCCGGTAATTGTACAGTTGGGTTATAGCAAAATGGAATCACGCTCTTTTTTTTTGCTAGTAAAGTAGAGATGTATTGGCTAATTTTGGGCAAACCATTGAGATTAATTTTCGGTTGAGAAATCTGCGGAGTTTGGAGTTGTTGTAACAGCGATCGCAGTAATATATCTGGAGTCAGATCGTTTGGATGAATCGCTGCTAAAACCCCCAAATTTGCCAAATGTTCTGCACGAATGCACTGTTCTCGTGATGGCTTAATTCTCGGTACTAAGCTGCTGTACCTTTAATTTGCATAAAATGGAAATTGGATAAGTATTGCATTT
>NZ_CAWUDN010000023.1:0-79502 GCF_963920915.1 Nostoc sp. PCC 9305 | reverse complement strand
CCGATTCATCCTAATGCTGCTGGTATTGATATTGGTTCTCAACATCATTGTGTGTGCTGTGCGTGCCTTGAGGACGGGCTAACGAGTAGATTATACCGATCCTGGCAGGATTATTATGAGCAGCTTTACCGAGAGCGAATGGTCAACAACCTCCACAAAAAAGCCCAGGCTTTTGGTTTTGAGCTTATTCCTCTGCACTCAGGAAATTTGGTTTCTTGAAAGAGGGATTAGACGGTATTCGATTGGTTAAAGGTTTATCGCCTATCACGTATCCCCCTCCGCTTGTGGTGCAGACATGATTTGCTTTTGCTGTTCTTGTAGCCAATTTTCAAAGAGTTCATTCAACAGACGCATTTTCATAAATTCATCCAGTTGTGCTGGAATAAATTTTTCTAAACGCAAAATTACAAACCATTCAGCGATACGGGTAGGGGGCAATATCTGACCTGGTTGAGTGCTAGAGAGCATTTGCACCATTATCGGATGTAGTGCATTCAGTTCAATCGGACCTACCAAGCCACCAGTTTGGGCTTCTGGTCCGAGTGAGTATTCCCGCGCCAAATCAGCAAAAGAGTTTTCTTTTGCTTGAATCCTGAAGTATAGTTCTTGGGCAATTCCCACATCCTGGGTTCGTAGTAGGGAATAAATTACTTTGTCCAGTTTTGCCTTGGACTGAAAAAAGTAAGATTCCAGTTTATTACCCCAAGTGGCTTGCTTGAATTTTTCAATTTTCAGCTTACGAGTGGTGATAACTTCTAGTTGATCTGGATTCAGCCCTTGATGTGCCATCCAAGCCTGGATGTCTTCTTCATTTTTGAACTGTTTTTCGGCGTAAAACTGCTGTTTAGCTTGGGCTACTTCCTCTGGTGTACACTCTATTGCAATTTTGGCGGAGCGCGAGTTTTGCTCTATTGCCTCATCAATGATCAATTCTCGCTGCAACTGTGGCAGCATTTGGTAACTTGCCAGTAAGGAAATCAGTTCACTAGCTGTGATTGTACGATTACCGATTTGGATCGTTTCAGTCATTAGCTTTCGGGCATCTCAAGAATATTTAGTCTGTTAAAGAAGCTATACCGTAGCCCATTTACTAGGAGCTTTTACCTTAATTTTACAGAGTTAGATATACTAACCTCACTTTCGCAATAATTAAATAGTTACTTGCTAACATACTTAAAAATATACAGTTTATATGAGTTTTTATCAAAGATTCTACGCAAATACTAGCGAATGTAAAGATAAAGACCAAAAATAGTTCTCGCCACTACGACTTTAGAAGACGAAGTTTATCATATGGAGCTAGGCTATTTTGAGGTTTCTATTATTATGTATAGAGGCACAGTGGTATTAGTGTCGCGATTCTTCTCCCAACCTCAAAAGAGCGTTTGGTAGATAAGGGGAAACATTAAGGACGTTAGTACGCGTACTCTTACGGGGAAGCAAGCTACGCGCAGCGTCTCGCACTTAAGTGTTTGGAATTTTAATTTTCTCAAGTAGAGCAGGCGTGATGTGCCAAGGGCAACGCTCCTACGTTGCTAAAGCGTCTCTACGAGACACTGTGCGATCGCTATCGAGTATCTAGGGATCTCTTTACATTTATCAGAGGTGTAAAAAGGCATGCATCCTATTCTGCCTTTTTACATAAGGGTATTGTATGTATCCTACAACCAAAAATTCTTAGGTCTACAACGACTCTAAATAGTTCAAAAGATCCGCCATTTCTTGAGCACTAGGTTGGAATTTTGGCATTGGCGGTGTTTCGCCACTGATCACTTGGTGAATCAGCCCATACCGAGACTTGTGCTTTGAAACAGCTTGCAAACTGGGCCCCACTCGCCCGTCTGCTTCCAAGCCATGACAACCAGCACAGTTAATTTGGAAGATCGCGTGTCCTTGAACTGGGTTTCCTGTTAGGGATAGAACGCTCTTGACGTATGGATCGGAGGCTTGAACCAACTGAACACCAAAAAAGCCCAAAGGGACTGCTAGCAGTATAGCCAGCGTCAATAAAACGATCCGCTGAATCAAAATTTCAGGTTTGGTAATCTGGTTATCCAAAAGGTTTGCTGTGAAAGTCTAGGTGTGCTAAAAAGTTTTCATTTCCTACACATAGCTTAAAAGTTCTTGATTGTGTCTGCAAGCACAGAAGACTATTTTTTTGTGGACAGTCACCCTCCAAAAGGCTGTAGGGCGCAGGATTCATACGAAATTTGGTAAAATCAAAAACAGGCAACGAATATTTAATAATTACAAAAAGGAGATTTACAGTGGTTGAACCCCTGCTATCAGGTATTGTCCTTGGTCTAGTTTTCGTAACTCTCGCCGGACTTTTTTACGCTGCATATAAGCAATACAAGCGCCCCAATCAGTTGGGGGGATGAGGGAGTGCTGAGTTTTGAGTGCTGAGTTTGGAGTTGGGTGGATGAGGGAGTGCTGAGTTTTGAGTGGGGGAGATGATGAGGATGAGGAAGATGAGGGGGAATAATAATTGTTTACTTGCTTCCTCTGCTGCCTCATTTCCCCTTGCTCTCTGATATTCTCCCTCTCCTCTCATTCCACATTTTTGTAGAAAGTAAGTGATGTTTTGCCATAAACTTTCTGACGGCAAATTTCCCAAGCGGGAATCTCTGGCGGTGTCCAACCTTGTGAGGCGTGTTCAACTGCCATTTCGCCGCTAGGATCTAAAAATTGATGGTGAGCGATCGCTTCTAATACTTGCTGGTACAATCCACTGGCATAAGGTGGATCGAAGTAGATTCTATCAAACTGTTTACCTGATAAAGTCTTTAACTGCTGGGTAATATCTCCCCGCAATACCCGAAATTCCTGGTCGGCATTAGTTAACTGCTGCCAATTTTGTTGGATGGTGGCACAGGCTCGGCTCGATTGTTCAATTCCCACTACTAGGCTGGCTCCTCTACACAAAGCCTCTGCGCCCATTGAACCAGTACCGGCGCACAAATCTAGCCAGCGACAACCTGCAATTTCTCCTTGCCAAATATTAAAGACTGCCTCTCTGACTCGCGCACTAGTGGGTCTAGTTTCTTTTCCTGGTAAAGTTTTTAGCTGACGATTACCGTAAATTCTCAGGCTCATTGGTTATTAGTCATTGGTCATTAGTTATTAGTCATTGGTCATTAGTTTTAGACAAAAGACAAAGAACAAATGACAAAAAGAATATTAGGCAGGAATTTTTTCGCGGACTTGAGCAACGAAATTAGACAGGATTTGCAATCCAATATTAGAGGATTTTTCAGGGTGAAATTGTACTGCCATCAGGTTTTCATGGGCGATCGCAGCTGTGACGGTTTGAGTACCGTGAGTGATAGTTGCTGCACGGATTAGCGGGTCTATTGGGTCAACATAGTAGGAATGGACAAAATACACCCAAGGATCTGACGGTAAATGCTCCCACAAAATACTTTTTGGTTGAGTAACTTCCAGTTGATTCCAACCCATGTGAGGAATAGTGATGTCAGGTTCGGGACGAAACCGCCGCACTTTTCCTTTGATAATTCCTAGTCCTGGTTGAGTACCTTCTGCACTTGATTCAAAGAGAATTTGCAATCCTAAACAAATTCCCAAAAAAGGTTTACCAGATGCGATCGCTTCTTTAATAGGTTGTTCTAAACCACGCGATCGCAGGTGTTGCACTGCTGGATCGAATGCTCCCACTCCCGGTAGGACTATAGCATCTGCCTGCTCTAATTCCTTTGGAGAATAAGTAACATTAGGAGTTGCCCCAGCTTTTTCCAAGCCTTTACAAACTGAGTGCAAATTTCCCATCTCATAATCTACGACCGCAATTACTGGCATTTACCTGCTCCTTGTAAATTTATTATGGAGGGTTTTTCTATTCTAAATAATATTTGTTATGAAGAAAAGAATTCTATTAACTTCTTTTGACACTTGGCTAAAAGATCAACAGTCAAATTCTTCTGATGATTTATTACTTGAAGTTACCAAACTTGAGTTGATACCACATGACTTAACTTTTTTACGCCAGTTACCCGTAGATGTGCAACTTGCTAGTACTCAGGTAATGGAAAAAATCAAGGCAATCCAACCTGATTACATCATCTGTTGTGGCATGGCTGCAAGCCGTACACAATTAAGTGTGGAAGCAGTTGCTAGCTGTGGAGAAAGTATTTTACAGACAGAAGTTGATTTAGAAAAATTGGTGGTGGGAGCAGAAAAAATTCAGATTAGCCACGACTGTGGGAAATTTGTTTGCGAGGGTCTTTACTATTCAGTGTTGGACTACTTAAGCCAAAATCAACTCACGGCACGTTGTATTTTTGTCCACGTTCCGGTTCTAAATCAAGAAAATTTGATGGGGATTATTGCCGATTTCGTATTAATTATTAACAAACTGGCACTTTCATCAAGCTGTTAATGTCTGTATGGTGAAAGAAATATCTAAGTATATGTTGCCATTGTTACTAATTTTCCCGATAGCCCAATTAACTCCTGCCACGCTACCACCTGAAGAAGTTGTACAACCACAAGAAGTACGACCTTTACCAGGTAAGTTGGATACAGTGCCAACGTTTAACAGCAATAGTCCAGAATTGGTTTTGAAGGAAGGAATCTTACTTTCTACCTTTCCACCAAATGGGAAAAAAGTGCCAACAGCGCATCTGAATTTTCCTTTTCGGGGACGATTTGATATTTTTGCCCATCACGTTGCGAGGGCTGAACCAGCAGAAAATTTACGTTCTCTTTATTTAGGGATAATTTTACATAACCCTAGTTCGGAAACAGTGAAGGTAAATATTTGGCAGGCGGCGAGTTATTTGAGTCAACCGGATGCACCATTTATTCAGTTACCATCCTTTAGCCAAAACCTTTTAGGTAAAGTTTTTGCTGGGCCAGGCGATCGCGTCATGTCTGATGTGCTTCGGGGAGTGCGACAAGAGATTTTCCCTGCCCAAATTGAGATTCCACCAAAGCAAAGTCGGATGTTACTCAATTTGCCAATTCCTGTGCAAGGATTGACACCACCCCTAAATGGTCGGTCTACATTCATGCGACTGCAAAGTGATGGCACTGTCTATGCAGCTAGCCTAGCGATGTTTGCACGGGAGAATCCTGATGGCAGTGAGCGATCGCCTACTTTAGAAGAGTGGCAGAATTTACTAGATAATGGTGATTTAGCTGGGCCGCGAGATAAAACTCCCACTCCCTTAGAGGAAACTGGCAAGCCAAGAATTTATGGGCGTGTTGCGGGAGTGGTTGGTGGTTCGCGATGGAGAGCCTTATTAGTAGATAAGCCTAAAGCTAGGTATCTAACTATTCCCCAGCCTGGTCAAGTGTTTTCCTACGCTCTGAGTACCCTGCATGGCGGTACATTAGGAACTGGTCAAATTCAAAGTGCGCCTATGCTAGTGCGCTATCCTGACACCGCATATCGCGCTCATGGCAACTATGGAATTCAATATAATCTGAAGTTGCCGCTATACAACAATACTCAAAGTCCTCAAACTGTTAGTGTGTCGATACAAACACCGATCAAGGAAGATCGGTTAGTCAAACCAGGGTTACGCTTTTTGAGTACACCTGCTCCTCAAGTATTCTTCCGAGGGACAGTGCAGGTACGTTACAAAAATGACCAAAATCAGCCACAAACTCAGTTTTTGCATTTAGTGCAAAAGAGAGGTCAACCAGGGGAACCGTTAGTTTTATTAAAGATGAAAGCTGGCGATCGCTCTTTGGTAGAAGTAGACTTTCTCTATCCGCCGGATGCTACACCACCGCAAGTATTAACAGTTTCAACTCAAGCTGAACCTCGATCAAAAAATGAATCAAGAAACTGAATTAAATTTGCTCCAGCCGCTTGTTGGAATCTTGATTTTACTGGTAGAGGATGAGCCAGATATTGCAGATTTGCTCATCTTCATTTTGGAAGCAGCTGGTGCAGAGGTAATGGCTTTAACCGATGCAGAAGAAGCTCTTGCCTTAGTTGAATCGCTTCATCCCGATATTCTGGTGTGCAACATGAAGTTGCCCGAACATGATGGAAATTGGTTAATTGAGCAAATTCGAGTGCATTCTCGCCAATTTTTAAGACAATTGCCTGCGATCGCTATCACTTCTTATACACGGGAAGTATCAAGCTATAAGGCTTTGAATGCTGGTTTTAATCGATTTCTAGTCAAGCTTGAGAGTCCAAAAGAAATTGTAGATGAGATTGTTCACCTGTTATCTACCGATCTGTAAATATAACTAGCTAGCCTCGATCTCGTTTGCGATCGTGATTTCACACAATACTCTGTGGGAGCGCACAGCTAGCTATACACTCCTAAAAACGATTTTAAGAAAGGAAACCATAGAACCCTAAGTGAGTAGGGTAAAATGTTGCATATATTTGTTAACCTCGTTGAAAACCCTTTGCTGGCTTTTGTTGCCCTTTACCCTTGGGCTTAGATTTGTTAACTTCTCCTAAGGCTTCTTGAAATAAGTTGTGCAAATGTATGGGTACACTGGCAATGTCTGGCAACTCTGGCTCAATAGGTTTGTGGAATTCTTGCAAAAGTGTATCCAAGTCACTTGCAAGCCTAAACTCTGGACGTTGCAAAAATGCTCGCAACACATTTTCTAATTGAGTTGGATACTGCTGCGCTAATCGATGCCAAATAAAAGCATTAATACTTTTATCTTCAAGGTAGTAGCGAATTAATTTTTCAGACCCTTGAACACTTTGCCAGTCTTCTGCCGATAAGATTGCTTGTACCTTACTATATGTTGGTAAAAACATTTGTCCCCACTGGGGATGAGAAAGAGCCGTTACCTGTTCTGCTTTCTTGAGGTCAGCAGGTAAATCGACCTTTGGCATAACCATTTTGCTCTTGCCGCTTTTGTTGTTAAACATCTCAGAGACTACGTTGGAATCAGCACCAAATTCTTGTGCGGCTGCTTTTATTTCTTCGTCGCCAATTCCAGCTGCTTCTGCCACTTCAGCCAGAGATTTAGAAGTATCAATTCCTGCGGCTGCAAAGGTTTTTTCAGTAATTACTTCTTGAAATTCCGCTATTCTTTTATTAAGCTGGTATCCAGGTAGTGTGATTTCATCAGTGCCAAAAAAGTCCACAAACTGCTGATGATACTTTTCTACTGACTGCCAAGCTTCTTCTAGTAAGTCTGGAGCATCGCTGTAAAGATTACTTTTATAGTTTTCTTTGAAATTACCAATTGCTACAGCAAGTTTTGGTTTACCTAATTTACCCATTATTGTGTAAGGGCCAGAAAACATCCAGTAGCTTTCGGTAACGGGAGAAATGCGAGTTAGCAAGATTTCTCCGACTTTCAACCGAGATATTGCCTGTAATGTTTGAGTATTGTTTGGCTTGACAATGTAGTGTTTATCTGTTAGCCAATTCGTCAATTCAAAGCCATCAGCTAGAATATTCGTTATGGCAAATAAGCCAATAAAACTATGATGCCAACTATTGATTAGGCTGCGATCGCTTTCTGCTAAATCTGGATGGCTTTCGATAAACAACTCTAATGGAGACTTATCGCCGACTTTCCCGGCTGTCAAAAAGCTATCGATGGTTAAGTCCTGCTGCGTATTATCCCCACTTCCACGGCGCAACTGTTCTGCGGCATAAGTTTCCAGTGCTTGTGCCAGTTCGCCTTCAGCATCAAGGACAAAATCAACTAAGGCTTGTTTTAATTCGTGCGATCGTTCTAATATGACATCCACAAGTTAATCTCTCGGTGCAACAGATGTAGATTATAGCTTTTGAGAGAATTTCAGCATCTAGCAATAGCTAGATTTATGGAGATGCACACTTAGCAGAATAGCGGCGCGAACTAAGGTTTTTGACAACCATTGTCCTGACAGACTTGAAAAGCAGCAATGGATGAATAACCTGGTATATCCGAGTAAGCTATATCGAGGAGACGATTTTCGTAAATCAGGATACTGTTTCCTTAATGTTAGGTAATCATTATGAGTAATCTCACTAGACTTCTCCAAAAGATTAAAGATAACCCAGTCATATACATAGATAAGCCATCAATTACTTGCCTTGATTTATTTGTAGGTGGGTATTTAAGTCAACTAGGTGACTTAGGGTTAACTCCAGAAGGCTACCCAATGGAAGGATTTGATGAGTGGATGCAAGAAATAGCAGAAACTAATGTTATTAAATCTTGGGCTGGAATAATTCTGTTTCTTTTTCGTAGTGAAAGAAATGCTTTCTATAAATTTTTTGAACTCTTTGAAAAATTCATAAAACAGAAAAATCATTCAAAAATTCAAGAAAGTGAAGACATTTTAAGGCTTCGTCAGGATTTGATGTTTCCTCGGTTTGATATTTACAAGGAGATTCTAGGTGCTATAAAAAAAAGACCAGCAATGTATTTAGGAACTAGTTCAATTACTAGACTAGATATGCTTTTGCGAGGATATAGTTTTGCCCGAAGAGAAGTTGGCGTACCTCCAACTGAACCAGAAAGGGAATTTGAAGGTTTTCAATCATGGGTTGAAGAAAAATATGGAATTAACTCAGGTCAGTCATGGTCTAAGATAATTATTTTCTATTCTGTAGACGAGGATGAGGCACTACAGAAATTTTTTGAATTGTTTGAAGAATACTTGAATAGAAGCAAGAGATTGTTATAGTTTCTGTGGATGATGAGACTTTAGTTAAACGTCATAGCAGGGAAAAAGGAGAAGTAGTTTTAGTATCGAAGAACGAGAACCACGAGCCAATCAGACGCTCTGAAGGAGCAATTTATATTTCAGGAATTGTGAAAAGTGCTATACGTCGCAATTTATCAAAAAGGTTGCCGAATAGATAACCTTTCTACAGGAGGACTCATTGATAAGTTACTTAGCAGCTTTTTTCAAACCTTGCCATCTTTGTCGCAATCGCTGCAAGTTAGGTGTATGACCGCCATAACGCCAGCTAACATAAGCTTGACAAATTTCATCTATAACCTCAGCAGTTGCTAGAGCATGATGCTGGTATGAGACTCTGGCATACTCTAAAGGTGTTTGTGCTGGATGTTTGCCTAAACCTTTTTGGGTTGTCCATTGCAGCATTTGTTGATAAAGGCTTTCCATCGCTGGCAATTTCTTTAACCATCGACGGTTGCGCCACTCTCGCCACTGACCCCAACCCAGCCAACCGAAGAAAGCTGCTGTAGTTGTCAAGATTAAGCCAGTTAATAGGCCAAACCAACCTTGAGAGAATAAAGCTAAAAACCAAGCGATCGCTCTAATCACCCATTTAAATATTGTCTCAAATACATTATTCAACAAACCTGTCAGCGGAGAAGGTAGCCAGCCAGCAACCCAATGCCACAATTGGCGCAACACACTAAAAGTCTGAGTGTCTTCAATTGAAGGTGGTATCAGAGGATGATTGGGAATAGGGTCAAAGGCAAACCAACCATATTTCGGAAAATACACTTCCGTCATCGCATAAGCGTCAGTATTACGGACAACATACAGCCCTGTAAATGGATTAAACTCTCCCGCACTAAACCCTGCTACTAACCGCGCTGGAATACCAATGGAACGCAACATTACTGTAAGAACTGTAGAGAAGTGGTCTGGATAGCCTCCTTTTTGCTTAAACAAAAAAGTTTCTACCAAGTCTTCTTTTTCACTCAAATAAGGTAGTTCTAAAGGATTTTGAGGAACAGAGTAGCGTTGCTTTAAATATTGAGCTAAGTAGAGAGCCTTCTCGTAGGGTGAATCCAGGCTTTTAGCAGACTTTGCGACTTTTTCTTGATTGTAGTTAGCGAGGATTTCTTCGGTACGTTGCCGGACTTTTTCAGCAATTTCGGGAGGAATTTGCAGATAATGCTTTGTAATTTGTTGGGGATATTTAGTCGAAGCTTCACCTAACAAAGTGCGATCGCGGTATGGTACTTCAGAAATTATTGTGTAGGTAAAACCTTCTGATAATTCTACAGGCGATCGCAATCCGTCTTCTTTATCAACAGCGATCACTGGTGCTGGAAAGTAAACTTCTTTGGGATAAGTCATCGCCGGAATCAGGTTAGGCAAATCTGACACCACTGTATAAGTTTGTACTACCTCTTGGGTTTTAGCAGTGAGTACAGATGGGGAAAGAAAAATTTGGTAAGACCAAGGCGATCGTCTAACAGTCGTCACATTTTCATTACGAGAAACTTCCCATCCCTTACCTGTATAGCGATCGAATGCTAATACTCGCCAAAAACCCTCAGCTTGCGATCGCACCCGCATGACAACCTTGGGTTTCATCTCGCCCCGCAGGTTTTGATTCATTTGGCTATTAAAACCGTAATAAAAATTATTATCTACTTTACCTGGTTGACCAGTTTTATTTTGTCCTGTACCACCGCTACCACTGCCTTGATTTTCACCTTTACCTTGACGGACATAACCGGGATTAATGATACTACGGCCTGTGAAATTACTTTTTACTTGAATAGCAGAACTTACAGGAAAATTCCGTAATTGATAGCCCGGAAATCTGGGTAAAACAGCAAAAATTGCCAGCCCCAGACCGACAATTAGTAAAAAAGTTAGAATTAAAAATTTAAAATTAAGACTTGAAGAATTCTTCTGATTGAATTTTTCCTTTTGAGTTTTTAATGGCTGCAAACCCAAGCGTGAACGGTAATCTAGTACTAGAGTTGGCAGAGCGATCGCTAAAAATAACAGCAACACAGGTGCAAATGCTAAAGTCTGACTTAGGGTTGCTGCCACACCTAATAAAATCAGTCCGATAACAATCGAATAGCCCAAATTTTTCCGGCGGGGTGTATCAAAGCTATGCAACACCTGGAGTTGAATTAATAACTCTGCCAAACCCAAGCGCGTATCATTCAACTCTCCGACTAATCGCCCAAAGAAAGCACCCAGTGCTACTAACATGCCGATGGCGATACAGAATTGAATTGCAATATTGCGATCGCGACGACGATAATAACTCCAAATTGCACCCACTACACTCAGGGGTAACGCCCAAAAACTGAATAAAGTCTCAGCGGCAATATCCGTCGCCACAATCCCCAAAATAACCAACGCTAGCACCAGCACCCGCAAAAAAATTGAATCTTCCACTTCAATCAAAGGCGACCCCTGCGGATTTTGCCGCCAGAAATTACCTACAGGGATACGCCAAAACCGATTCATCCTGGATAAGTTAAACATTTGAGTCTAGTAGAAGCAATGATGTAGATGCAAAAAACACAATGCGGGGGACGTAATTGCCTACCCTGGTACTGTGTCAAAAAAAAAATTAATTATGGATAGGGGGTAGAGATGGAGATACACGAGAAATGGGTGATGCGGTGAATTGAGAAATAATCAAATACTTTCTCAATATCACCATGTCCCCATATTCTCGCGTCCCTGTGTCTTTGTAATAACTGCTTCTCGTAGACACCCTAATGACCGCTTGTTGAAAAATAGGATGAGCTTCAAAACCAGGAAAATCCTCTTAATATATATCGGCGTTGATTGACATAGTGTGCTAGCGGTGGAAATTTAAATTAAATCGTGGGATTAATCACAAACAACAACGACTGTTCGTCTATTTCTGGAAATTCAACTTCCAGGGTATAAGTTGGGTTAAGTTGCTCGCAGCCTAACTCTACATTTAAGTATCCCGAAGTCGAAGATGTTGTCATTGCTAAAGTGCCACTTCCTCGCAGCGTCAAAGTTCCTTTAACAGGTAACTCAGCTTGAACAAGTAACTTCGTAAGTTTACCTAGAGACTGGTATTCTACTCTGATGTTCAAAGCACCAACACTGGTTAGCCACTGTCTTTCTACTACCGGACTGGTTGCTGAAACCGGCAGAGTCAGATTTTCCAACAGTTGTTTAGCTGCTAGCAACGACAAAGCCATCTGTTGACGCGGTTGTAAATCTGAGTAATCGCTCTGAATAGCAGGCATTGTCTCCAGAGTACTTGCGGACCGATAGGTGCTTCTTAGCACCAATCCAGCTATATCATTTAGTGCTTGAGACTCATTGGGAAAAAAGTTCTCCACAACTTGAACTAATTTTGCCCCCAATGGCACTGAAGATGTCACTAAAGCCTGACATTGTTCTAGCAATTGCTGGAAAACTCTTTCCGGTAAGCGGGTTGGCAAGGTCAACTTTGACTGTTGTACCATCCATCCCCAGCTAGGAACGAGTGTCATTGAAGGCTCATCAACAAAATCAGGATATTCGACTAATTGTGTTTCCCAGGGAAACAACGGTGGGTGCTCTTGAGCTTGGATTTGTAACCGATTCTTAAGGACAGCTTGAAAACGATCTTGCACAGTAGGAATTTCTCCCAATTGAAAGGTCTGGGGCGTTCCTCCCAATTTTGGCTCACTGCTTTTTGAAGCAGTGGCTTCATTGAGGAGTTTTTTTACCCCGTCATTTTCCTCACATTCTACCGATTGCTCGTTATTTTTGACATCATCTGTCAACAACCAATCGAGACACCGGTGTTGTAAGGATTCTGAGTCACTATTCATGAGTAGATGCACCTGATCCGGAAACTAATGAGTTACGAATTTCCCAAGCTTGCTCAAGAATCTTAAACCATCGTTTTTGCAGTTGTGCCATTGACAGCCCTAAAGTTTTTGCTATTTTTTCATCAGCTTGTCCTTGTTGCTTCAACTCTAATAAAGACCGTTGCTTATTGTCCAGCTGTGCTGTGTATACTTGCCATTGCTGGGGAGTTAAGCCCAAATTTGTGTGTAGAGAAGCTTCCAGCCACTCATGAACTAATTCCCAACGGTGCAACAGGGCAAACCGAATCAAATGATACTTAAAGCGCTGCTGCAAATAATCTCTCTGACGAGGAGTTAAACCTAAAACCGATTCAATTTCCTGTGCTGATAAATCCTGGAGGCGAAGAGAAAAGTAATCAGCACAGTCAGATTGTTGCCGTTGTTCGAGATAATTCATTAATTCCGTAACCACAACGGAACGCAAGGTGTCTTCTTCGGGTTCGGGTTCGGCTTGCGTTGCCATTGTGGAGCGCAATTGGTGAATTGCTGGTTCTTCCCAAGAACCGTCACCTTCATTATTGCTACCTTCTGCGGCTTGTTCTATATCTACACTGGTTTCTGGAGGCTGCTGTTGGGAAAAAGTTTGCGCCCGCAGGATAATTAGCTGTTGCTGACGACCTGGTAAGGGAATGCGTCGCTTGCCGTAGCGCTCGGTAAATGCCATATACTCGGACAATTCCAAGAGTGTCTGAGGGCGATAAGTAGCACCAAGCTGATTTTCTCGCCGGAAAGCGTTCAACGCCTCTAGATAAAAACTCTGGAGGAAATCTTCAATGATCGTCAGCCGCCCTTGATAGCTCAATTGCTTCTGAGGCGGATTAATATATCGATAAATAATTGCACTCAAAGTACTGTGTAATTCGACCCTGCCCCGATTTGAACCCAACTGATAGTATCTGAGACACTGTTGCAGCCGATGCCGAGCCAGGGTCATCGCCGAGCTTTCTACAGATCCAGAAGCTTGGATACGTTTACTCTCATGACAAATCCGGTAGACTTCGGTAGTGATACGTCTTGCTACATCATGGCAATTCTGTTCCGAAGCTTTAGTTGACTGCTGAAACTCCTTGGACAGGAGTTGAAAGATCGCCTCCACGCCTGTAGAATTTTCTCCCAGAATAGTTGCAGATGGAATAGTTGCGGTTGCGGCTGAATTCATAGTCTCGGTTTTCAAAAGACCCTAACTTACTTAAATACAACCTGTACGACTGTGGGTATTGGCTGGTTTGGTTTTACGTATAAGCTAAACGCAGGCCAATCCTATATTGAGGATATGGCTGATTTTATTATTCCCAATTCTGATGGGATTGTTCACACTTGATAGATGTTATTGCCATTACCCAGGAGTCGTATACAAGTCATTATGGATTTAGAAGCACAAATTCAATTGCTGATTGACAATGCACCCCGCGATGGTATGACACCACATCTTGTTGCAGCAATTGCTCCTGCCCTTAGAGCGATCGCTCAAAAATTACGCTACTCCCAGTACTATATTCTCCAAAATTCGGAGGCAAGCTGGGTTTTAACTACGTTGAGCAATCGTGCTAATCCAGGATTGGAAAAGCGTGTGATTTACGCTTTCCCTACCATACAGGATGTCTCTCTAATTTCCCCTGCTGGGCTTGACCCTCAAATGCTAGCTAAAATTACTCCTGTCACCCATATTTTGTTCCAATTGGTGGCATTAGAACCCGTAGATAGTATCGTTTTTTTGGAGACGCCGGGTAAGACCACTCATACCGTCGAAGTTCGGCGAACTGAGCTAGAAAAACTTATGCAGAAACAGTTACGACAACAGCGATCGCCTAAACCGATCCCCCCTGATATTGCATAGAAAAAATTGGGATGTGGGATTTTTTAGATACAATCCCACATCCCAATTTTTAAATCTCAAATTTCTTGAAAAAAGTTTTCTAAATCAGTGAAAAAATAAATTTTTTCTTTCCGTTACACCATGCGACTGACTCAACTTTCGGTAAAACCTAAAATTGATTAAAAAATAGTTATCAGTGAACATTTTTCCATTTTTAAGTTTTAGTTTCTTGGTGAAGCAGAGTTTTATACTTAAGAACTTTCACATCAAAAAATATCCCATTCTGGATTGTGAGGTGGTCAGTAACCAAAAGTGGGCAAGTATTTAGAGTGAGCGCTCAGTCAAACACTATTCACTCCACAAGTAGTAGTAATTTATTTTTTGGAAATCCCTAAGAACTTCCAAAGAAAAACCCCACTTTCTACCTGCTAAATAAGTGGATTGAATTAAATATAAAACTGCTTTAGTGTGTTAAAGCATTATTACAACACAACATTTCAGCTTTTCGGTGCGTTACGGCAGCCACAACACACCTACATCTAAATCCCCACTTTCTACTTAAGAACTGATAACTGATTTAATAAAGGCGACTCAGTGTGTACTCAGCTATGTTAATCAATGCCTGATGGGATTCTGAAAATGGGAGAACTGCAAGATGTTCAATTGCCAACTTAGCATGGTGAGCAGCTAACTCTCGCGCCTGCTGTATACCTTGACTATCTTGAATCAGTGCTAGTGCTTGCTCTAAATCTCCTTCTTGAGCAAACTCTCTTTCAATCAGCACTTCTAAAGATGGTTTTTCCGCCAAAGCAAATAAAACGGGTGCAGTTAGATTACCACTTTTGAGATCCGACCCCGCTGGTTTACCCAAGGTATCTGTTGTACTGGTGAAATCTAAAATGTCATCAACAATTTGAAATGCTATACCAAAATGACGGCCGTAGCTATACAGATGCTCAACAGTTTCTCGCGAGACTTCACTGAGTAACCCAGCAGCTTTAGAACTGTTGGCGATTAAGGAAGCTGTTTTGTAGTAACTCTTCTCAATGTAAGTTTCAATAGAGATACCAGCATCAAAACGATTTAGTCCCTGCTGAATCTCCCCAGTAGCCAGATCCATAATGACTTCTGAGAGGAGTTTCACTACCTCCAAATTGTCCAAGTTTGCTAAATACCAGGACGATTGGGCAAAGAGAAAATCTCCTGCTAAGATGGCAATGCGGTTCCCGAACAAACTGTGAACGGTAGGAACGCCTCGCCGCACGTCTGATTCATCTACCACATCGTCATGTACCAAGCTTGCTGTGTGAATCATTTCTGTAATCTCAGCAAGGCGGCGATGACGCGGTGTAATGTCTTGTTCTAACATTGTTGCCCGCGATATTAGCAGGACAATTGCTGGTCTGATACGCTTTCCCCCAGCTCCGAATAAATGTTCGGCTGCTGCAAACAGAATGGGGTGGCGATTTCCAACTAGCTGTTTTAGGTTATCTGCTAGTAGTCGCAGGTCTGCTTCCACAGGGGTAAACAAGGAGGTGGCTGGGGTCATGGATGGGCGGACTCTGACTTAGGTTACGAAAGTTTACATATCCTATACTCATTTTAAGATAACCCTGTGCCAGCGCAAAGTTTTCATAAGGTAATCCCATTTTTATGAGTCTATGGGTGATAATTAAGGTTGCCAAGGTTTTTGTCAATAAGCAATTATACTTAATTTGTGGCAGATGAAACTTTAAACTAACTTAAAACATGAATTCTCAGTACATGGGATAAATATAAGATTAAATTGTGTTAAGTAGTCTCTCATCTTACCTTTCTTGCCACAGTTCTAAAGATCATTTAAGCAATATTACTTATTGACAAAAACTAAGCGATTTAAATTAGTCGCTAAAAGATAAGGCTAAATTTCTTCAGATTTAAGGTGTAGCTCTTCAAAAAATTTGAAATTTAGCGGCCGAATAAGCTCAAAATTTAGGGTCGTTGTGTTACGCTAAAATATAGGAATTTTAAATTTTGTAAGATATTCGCACCCAAAAGTTAAGTCAGCTACTAGTTGATTTTACTGACTTGGTGTTGTGATTCTAAAATAAGTATTCGTCGGTTAGATTAAGGGAATAAATTCTTTAATTTTTCCTACGATAGGCAAAACTTCTGGTTTGGAGCTGTGTGATATCCCTATGGGAAGCCGCTACACGTACTCAGCGCACGTAGAGCGCAAGCATTGCTCTTTTCACAGCAGTTTGAACAAAAATAAAGCAGATCGGGTAGACCGCTGAGAATCGTAGTTTTAGATTGCTAAACGGCAAGCTAACTGCTGTGGGATCTATGGTCTGCAAGAAGTCGCATTAGATAGTAAATTCTTTGTCCGTAGAGGATTTTATCTCTATAGGTAATTTTACCATAGGAAACTACAACCATCAAGAATGCACTTGCTTGGCTGAGGTTCTACTAATTTTATGGAATTTGATATTCGTTTAGAAGGGTGCTAGTAGAACAATGATTTACGGAAGTATACCTATGATGATTTTTATTTTAGCCTCTGGATATTTGTTCACAGTCTACCTGTTATTAGCACTGGCGAAGCGAACGGGTACAAGGACTGTCCCTACAAGTTTCCCTTCATCTACCGAAGGAAAACGCAAGCAGGAGATATCAGTTAATAGTCAATAGTCATTTGTCCTTTGTCCTTGGTCATTTGTTTCGATAAATGACTAAGGACGATGGACTAGGGACTAATTAGTTTTATTGGAGTTGGGAAATAGCTATATCAGTAAAGGAAACCTCTTCAACCATTGGGGTATAGCCTAGCCACTGCACTCCTGACTGGGAAAACTGTTGCGGACAACCGCTGACGGCGAAGCGAGTTGGTAATGGTAGATGAGTATTTCTTAAGCCTAGTAAGTCTAGTTCTTGGGCGCAAGCTGCCACAACATGAACAGCTGGATCGACCAACTGGACTTGAGAGGGGAGGAGCGATCGCAGTACTGGTGTAAGGTGGGGATAATGGGTACAGCCGTGAACTAGGGTGTCAATTTCCTGCTCTAATAAAGGCTCTAGGTAGCCTCGTGCGACTTCCGCAGTGTAAGGATCGTGAATGCGGTTTTGCTCAATCAGTGGCACAAACTCTGGACATCCAACTTGCCAGACTTGGACATCGGGAGCAATTTCAAGAATAGCGTGCTTATAAGCATTACTCTTAGCTGTAGCTGGAGTGGCAATTACACCAATCCGCTTTCCTTGCTGCACCGCAGCTTTTGCACCCGGTAGGATTACTCCCAAAATAGGTATGTTGAATTCTTGGCGCACAGTTTCTAGGGCTAAAGCAGAACTGGTGTTGCAAGCCATAATTACCATTTTTACCTGCTGCTGTTGTAGCCAGGTAATAATTTCACGTGTAAATCGTAAAATTTCTGCTTGTGAACGAATTCCGTAAGGAAGTCTAGCTGTATCCCCAAAGTAAACAATTGATTCATTGGGGAGTTGTCGATATATTTGTCGCAGTACTGTTAGCCCACCCACACCACTATCAAAGATGCCAATTGGGGCACGTTGGGGTTCTCGCTCGGAAAAATCGTCAAGATTCCCTTCAAAAATGGAAGATGAATACACAGGCAGATATATATTTAGGTTTTGGGATTTAAAATACAGAATTTAGCAGACAATCTCCAAATTGACCACTAAATTCTGCGCGTCAAAGAAGTTTAAATACCACCTCTTTAATTAGTAATTTGTACTATATTACCTCTGCTGTAAGTATTTTAGAATGCCACGAGCGATCGCTTCTGCCATCCGATTTTGATATTCTCGTGTTCCCAATCTGGGATTATCCTCGTAACCAGTCATATAGCCTGTTTCTACCAAAATCGAAGGCATGGAGCTTTTCCTAAGAACATAGAATCTGGCTTTGCGCGTTCCTCGGTCTTTGATAGTGCCGATGTCCTGGAGAATGGTTTTACGAACTACTTCAGCCAGACCATAACCGCTCTCGTAATAATAAACTTCTAAGCCATTGACATCAGGGCGATTATCAACGGAATTAGCGTGAATGCTGACAAACAAAGTCGCATTAACCCGCTTGGCAATATCTACCCGTCCCTGAAGTTCTACGAAAAAGTCGGCATCCCTTGTTAATACTGCTTGTACACCGTTTTGCTCTAAAATGGCTCCTACTCTTTTCCCAATAGGCAGAATTACATCCTTTTCTAAAAGTCCCCCTAGACCAGGGGCACCTGAGTCTTTTCCACCATGTCCTGGGTCAATAACTACTAGCAATTTCCCTCTGGGAGCTGAGGGGCGTGGCTGTGACTGGGAGATTGGACGGGGATTATCTATGGGATTTGGTAATTGACCTTGGTCTGGTAATGGCAGAGGAGGTAAAGCAATGGGCGGTGTAATGCTGCTACTAGAGCGTCGTAATTCTAAAGCTAAAAGCTGGTCGCCAACCTGGTTGAGTTCCCCAATTTGTACTCCAGCTGCTGGTTGAACCAAGACGGTGACAGTGTTGGATTCTTGTGGTTGCAGGCGTACTCGCAAAATCGGGCTATTAGGATTAAAAGTCGGGCCTGTGACTTTGGGAGCTAACTTAGCATTGTTAATAGTGATGCGGAACAGACCAGAGGTTCTATCCCAGCCGCTTGTAGCAGATAAAGTTTGGTCGGCTCGAATCAGCAATTGTGTACCATTATTAGCCAGTTGCACAGACTGAATGTTAGCAGGTGTGTTACTTGGTGCTATGGGACGTGGACTGTTACCTCCAGGCAGCTGGGCGACTCCACGACTGGGTAGAACCACAAAACCACCAACACTGCTAGTGGTTGCTCGCCAATTTGGACTATTTTCATCCACTTGTAAAGTCAGGCGAACAACAGATGGGCTAGTTTGCAGCTGGGTGAACTGGATACGGCTGACACCATAGCGATTAATTGATAAATCTCGCTGCTCTAAACTTGGAGATAGAGTTGCGCCAGCAATGTCGATGTTAATTGCCTTCTGGTCGTTGCTACGATTTACCTGAATCTGAGGATTACCACCATTGGTACGGATAAAAAAACCATCGCCAGTGACTTGTAAGTTCTCAATTTGAGTCACTTTGGCGACAACCATTCTGTTGTTCAGTGGTCTGTTGTTCAGTGGATTTACAGAACCTGCTGTCACCACATTGTAAATACTTCTTGGGGGGAAGGTTGGTGTAGATGTTCTGGGTGAAGTATCAGTGGCTATAGCTTGTTCTGGTTGCCCCTCAGTGTTTCTTATCGGTACATTGTCGGCTTCTGGCGTAGGTAATTGCACTATCCAGCGATCGCCAGTTGTACCCACAAATTGCACTCGTTTGGGGTCTAAATTATAACCAGGAGTTAGTTCAACAACTATACGCGTTGTTTGTTCGTCAAACTGCCCAACACGAATAGAACGAATTGCACCGCCCACTTGTTGGGTTAGCTGCGGACGGCCAAATGTGGTTCCCGGTAAATCAATAACTAGACGAGTCGGGTTAAAAATTAATTGTGCTTGGGGTTGAACATCCCCTTGAGTATTAATTTCCAGCTTGTTTTGATTGGCATCAAAACGCCAAGATTCAAGTCTCGCGGCCATTGCCGGCGACGATAGCATGAAGATGGTTCCAATAGTACTGGATAGTAACCAGCGTAATTTCACAGTCTTTTCTCCTGATTCAGATTTATGGGAGCCGTCAACATCTCAACATATTGGCTAATCCTCACACCGTCACCGCGCACACTTGAGTTTTACGCTGTTATTTAAGACACAGCTAATGGCGTAAAATATAGCACGCTCCTCTGATTTTGCCATGCCATTAGCCTATATAAATTTGACTGCCAATTTTAGATTTTAGATTCCCGATTTTAGTTTTCTGCCAGACTAGGGTCTTGCTACACTAACACCTGTTGTAGGTGATACAAATCCAAAATTCTAAATCGTTCGACTGAGCGTAGCCGTACCCTACGGAGAAGCAAGCTACGCGTAGCGTTCCGCAGGACAGTCTAAAATCCAAAATTTGTTGACTTGCAAAGTATCAAATGACAATAACAAAGAAGCTACTCTTATTCCGCCGCAAGAATACTTAAATTGTTTTACTACTAAATTGGATAAAAATGGTAAAGATTAGATGTACTTACTCAACAATTTAGAAATTTAGACTAAATTACTTATCTTCTCTTTAGATACTGAAGAACGCCACGAGCGATCGCTTCTGCCATTTGATTTTGGTAAGCTGAAGTTCTAAGCCTAGCCATATCCTGTCGACCAGTCATATAACCCGTTTCCACGAGAATGGAGGGCATAGAACTTTTTCTGAGGACATAAAATCTGGCTCGCCGCACTCCCCTATCTCTGACATTCAGGCTTTGGAGAATACTGTTATGGACAATGCGAGCTAGACTCAAACCACTGTCGTAATAATACGTTTCCAAGCCATTAACATCGGGACGACTAGCACCTGCTGAATTAGCGTGAATGCTAACAAACACATCAGCATTCGCTCGCTCTGCTAATTGCACCCGTCCTGGAAGGGTAACAAAATAGTCAGAATCCCGCGTCATAATAACCTGTACGCCATTTTGCTGCAAAATCTCAGCAAGTCTCTTACCAATAGGCAAGATAACATCTTTTTCGCGTGCCCCCCCAATGCCAAGCGCTCCTGAGTCTTTACCGCCATGTCCGGGGTCAATAATAACTACCACTCGCCCATTGGTAACTCGGCGCTGTGGTTGTGTTATGGGTTGTTGAGGATTTGGATTGTTCGGGTCTGGGAATGGCCCGCGGTTTGGCGGTGGTAGTCCTGGTAAAGCAAAGGGTGGTCTTCCGGGGAGGCTGACAATTCGCCGAGAACCTTGTATTGGTAGAGCCAAAAGCTGGTCGCCGATTTGCTGAGGTTGCCCAATTTGCACTCCTCCTGCGGGTTGAACTAAAACAACCACTGTATTGGATGCTTGAGGTTGCAGACGTACCCGAAGAATGGGACTATTGGGAGCAAAAGTAGGCCCTGTAACTCTGGGAGCTAACTTGGCATTGGTAATTGTGACGCGGAAAATACCTAAGGATCTATCCCAGGTTCCCGTAGCAGATAAAGGTTGGTTGCCTCTAATTAGCAGTTGTTTGCCATTATCGGCAAGTTGCACAGATTCAATTGTTGCTGGCGAGTTATTGGCAGATGGTCTATTGGGAAAGGAAACGGCTTCTGACTGATTGTCCGAATTATTACTTCCAGGCAATCTGACAATCCGACTAGGTAGAACTATCAAACCACCATCGTTACTATTACTTGCTCGCCAATCTGGGCTATTTTTATCTACCCGCAAAGTTAGGCGGACACCAGGAGGTTGGGTTTGCAATGAGGTAAATTCGACGCGGCTAATACCATGTTTGTTAACGGGTATATTACTCTGCTGCGTCAGACGTGGTGATAAAGATGCACCAGAGATATCTAGGAAGATGGTAGCGCGATCGCGGCTGCGAATTACCTGAATTGGAGGATTACCACCACTGGTACGAATGAACAACCCATCACCTGTTACTTGTAAGTTTTCAATTTGAGTTGCCCCTCGTGTAGTAGTAGCAACCCTTGAAATATTAGATTGACGTTCTGAGTCTGGGGTAACTACACTGTAAGCACTTCTAGGAGATGAAGCTACTTTTTCGACTTCTGGCGTAGGTAATTGCACCGTCCAGCGATCGCCACTTGTACCAACAAATTTCACCCGTTTGGGGTCTAAACTGTAACCAGGAGTAAGTTCGACAACTATGCGTGTTGTATCTACATCAAACTGTCCAACACGGATTGAGCGAATTCCACCACCCACCTGTTGGGTTAACTGCGGACGACCAAATGTAGTTCCCGGTAAATCAATTACCAGCCGAGTTGGGTTGAAAATTAGTTGTGCTTGGGGTTGAACTGCTCCCACAGTATTAATTTCCAGCCTATTTTGATTGGCATCAAAGCGCCAAGATTCAAGTCTCGCGGCCATTGCTGGCGACGATAGCATGAAGATAGTTCCAATAGTGCTGGCTAGTAACCAATGTAATTTCACAGTCCTTTCTCCTAATTCACATTCATGGGAGCCGTCAATATCTCAACTCATTGGTAAATCATCATCACACCACCACCTAAACTTGACTTCTGAATCCCTTGTTTGATTTTTAAGCCGATATTTAGACACACTTAAATCATTTATCGGGTTTCAAATTAAGTTTAAATCCCCATGCGAAACCTTCCACCTTTACAGGTGGAGAACTTTGACTCCCAATAAAGCTAGAAAACTGATAATTGATAGCTGTTTACTGATAAGTGTTTGTTCTTTGTTGCCATCGATGCACTGAGTAAATAATTCCCATTACTGTCAAACGATCTAGCAAGATTTATGAGTGTTACTCCCCGATTATCTGGAAAATATTCAGATAAAGGCTCACAAGCCGAGGGAGACTAGAAATTAAGTAACATTCTGAAGGCTGGTAGAAATTATAAACAAATGATTATTCTACAATCACACGGGACGGAGATTTGAGGATAGAAGTTTCCACTGCGCAATTGGGGCAGAGGGGCAGGGGAGCAGGGGGGCAGAGGGGGCAGAGGAGATTATATTGAACAAGTTTCTTCCTTCTCTCTTCCCAATGCTCCATTCCCCATTCCTCATTCCCCATTCTTAATAATTAACGATCGCCAGAATCTGGAGTTACTCCCAAATTGCTGCTGTCATTTGATGCTGGCACCCTTGACTGAGGTGGTTCAATTACCAACGAAGTCCCAGAGGAACCGTCTAAAATTAGTTGCTCTGAGCTTCCGTCCACAGTTTTTGGATCTGGAAACACAAATCGTAACAACGGAGGAGCTAAAAAGGTTGTCAAGATAACCATCATGATAATTGCTGCTCCTAATGGTTTCGAGAGAGCGCCACTGGCAGCGCCAACACCAGCAAATACTAGTCCAACCTCGCCTCTAGGAATCATCCCCACACCGATCGCTAAACGGTTGATTTCCGGTTGACCAAACACGCTTAAGCCTGTGATAACTTTACCGAGAATGGCTACTGTAATCAGGAAAGTTGCCATAATTAGACCTTCCCGATTGTCGGGAATTGCTGGGTTTAACACTCCTAAATCGGTTTTTGCGCCAACAGTCACAAAGAAAATTGGCACTAACATATCAGCAATGGGACAGACTTGCTTTTGCAGTTCTTTACGCTTATCTGTCTCTTCTAAAACTAAACCCGCCGCAAAAGCTCCCAGAATTGCTTCTAAGTGGATGACGGCGGCAAGGTATGCCATAGCAAAGGCGAAGACGAATGCTGGAATTACTAGTCCGCCGCGTGTTTTGAGTTGATCGGCGATCGCTACAAAGGACTTATTGAAAACATTGCCTAGTAGGATTGCTCCCAAAATAAAACCAGTGGCGCTGATAATCAAATAAATGACTTTACTAACATCCACCACGCCGTCTTTAGCTAAACTGGCAACTACCGCTAGAACGATGATGCCTAGTACGTCATCAATGACAGCAGCACCCAAAATAATCTGCCCTTCTTTAGAATTGAGTCGCCCCAATTCTGACAGCACTTTGGAAGTAATACCAATACTAGTAGCAGTCAAAGCCGCCCCTGCAAAAATTGCGGGTACAGCCCCAATCCCAAACAAAGTCATCAGTCCCACAGTCCCAGCCGCAAAGGGTACTACTACCCCCACTATTGCTACGACGGTGGCTTGGATACCAACTGCCATTAAATCTTTTAAATTCGACTCCAAGCCGATTTCAAACAGCAGAATAATCACACCCAATTCTGCCAGAACGGAAATGACCTCGGACTGGGCTGCAAACACTGCTGGAGTGGCTTCAGGCGTTAAACCAGCAGTAGTTTGAAGGAAGGACATAATCAAAGAGTTAGAACTGTCTGTGCCGCCTTCTGGAAATACCAAAAGGTGGAAAACAGAGATGCCAACTACTACACCGCCAACGAGTTCACCTAAAACAGGCGGCAAACCCACTTGGTTTGATAACTCTCCACCAACTTTGCTGGCGAGATAAACGACTACTAAGCTTAGTAGTACTGCTTCGACTACCATTGAACTGTCTGCGGCTTGTGTTGCGCTGGCCAGCAGAGGAAAAGAGAAGTTGATTGGATCTAACAAATGCATTAGGTTCTCTGAAAATCCTTCTCTTTGATTCTGACGCGTTTCTGAAAAACATCCTATGGTGAAGCAGTCCGAATTCAAAAGGAATACGGCGTAAACGTTTCATTTACGCTATCAGTACTAGTGTAATTTTTTTAGTTTCAAAAAATGTAACCATTTCAGCTTTTGACGATCGCAGTGTCAAAGTAAGAACATACAAATCGTATCTAGCGATCGCACTTGAGTTGTGAAAAACTGATGGTGGCTGTTGGCTCTCAACGACCACCAGAAGATTGCTACATACCTTTATTTAAAACATCTGTGGATACTTTGAGGAGTGCAAATATGATGACTAGATCCGCTTTACCCGGTTCTCAATTTCCAGCGGGAAACTTGTGGAAAATACTGCCTTTAGCAATGCTTGTATGTGCAACTTTTGTACTACCTGCATTCGCACAAGAAAAAGATAAATTGTGGCGAACCCTTAGTGTCAGTGGTCGTGGAGTAGAAACAATTCCGACAACTCTGGCACAAGTAAATTTAGGAGTCGAGATTCAAGGGAAAACAGCCCAAGAGGTACAGCAAGAAGCCGCTCAGAGATCATCGGCGGTAGTTGCGTTTCTCAAGAGCAAAAATGTTGAAAAATTACAAACTACCGGTATTCGTCTCAATCCGGTTTACAGCTACACCAATAATGTCCAGCGGATTACAGGCTATGCTGCCACTAACACTGTGAGTTTTAGTATTCCTGTTGAACAAGCTGGAACATTATTGGATGATGCAGTTAAAGCCGGTGCAACACAAATTAACGGCATTAGTTTTGTTGCGAATGATGAAGCGATCGCAGCGGCTCAAAAGCAAGCATTAAAAGAAGCTACTCAAGACGCGCGGCAGCAAGCTGATGCCGTTTTTAGTGCCTTGGGTTTTAAATCCAAAGAAATAGTCAGCATTCAAGTTAATAATGCCAGTGCGCCTCCACCACCACCAATGTTTTTGCGGGCTGAGGCTGCGAAATCAGCTGATGCTTCCACCCCGATTGTTGGTGGCGAACAGCAAGTAGAAGCATCGGTGACGCTGCAAATTAGTTATTAGTCATTTGTCCTTTGTCCTTTGTCATTTGTAAAGGCAAAGGACTAATAATCAATACCCAATTAAAAATGTTCTGAAGACATATCTCCTGTACCGCCTTCTCCATCTCGCTTAGAGCCTAATAAATCTAGTTGATCTACTCTAATAATTGGTGTAGAACGGTTTGCTCCTGTTTGGCGATCGCTCCATGTGTCAAACTTTAAGGAACCTTTTATGCCGATTAAGCTTCCCTTACGGACATAATTACCTGCTACCTCAGCCGTCTTATCCCATAACTCCAGCGTGAACCAGTCAGGTTCATCGCTGTTGCGCGATCGCCTTTTTACCGCGAGTGTCAATCTACACTTCACACTACCAGATTCAAAATATTTTATATCAGGGTCGCCACCTACACGACCAACAAGAGTGACAATATTAATACTCATGTGCCTTCCCTTTCAGTACAAACGTACTTAACAATTTCGACTTTCATCATAGCGAATTGTGAAAGACTTGAAAATAATGTGTTAAACAGTTAACAATATAATTGACTTGAAAATTTATACACACTATTTGGAGAAACACAGAAAAATATACGGATATACTAATCTAACCAGAGAATATCAAAAAGTACGGGGATTGAGACATACTAAATATTCCTGGGAATCATATAAAAATATAGTCTAACTGACTCAACTCAGGATAAGAACTTTATCAAATCCGGCACAATTAACTATTACCGTTGTAGTCAAAAAGTATCGCACATAGGGGGCTTACAGACGCGTGGGTATTTTTAGAAACTTTCGCACTTCATGGGATATGGGTATCGACCTCGGTACCGCGAACACCCTGGTTTATGTATCTGGTAAAGGTATTGTACTACAAGAACCTTCTGTAGTTGCTATCGATGTCAACGAAAAGGTTGCACTAGCAGTAGGAGAAGAAGCCAAAAAAATGCTCGGTCGCACACCGGGAAACGTGATTGCCCTCCGCCCTTTGCGGGATGGTGTAATCGCTGACTTTGAGATCGCCGAGCTGATGCTGAAAAGCTTTATTCAGCGTGTAAATGAAGGTAAATCTTTGATTTTACCCCGAATCGTCATTGGTATTCCCAGTGGTGTCACAGGAGTAGAAAGACGAGCGGTGATGGATGCAGCTCACCAAGCAGGAGCTAGAAAAGTTTATTTAATTGATGAGCCTGTAGCTGCGGCCATTGGTGCAGGACTACCTGTTGCCGAAGCTACAGGCAACATGATCATCGATATTGGTGGTGGGACAACAGAAGTTGCAGTGCTGAGTCTTCAAGGTACGGTAATCAGCGAATCAGTACGTATTGCTGGAGATGAACTGACTGATGCGATCGTTCAGTATATTAAGAAAGTTCATAATTTAGTCATTGGTGAACGTACTGCCGAGGAAATCAAGATTCGGATGGGTTCTGCCTATCCGACTAATGATGATAATGACGCCATGATGGAAGTTCGAGGCTTACACCTGCTTTCTGGTCTACCGCGAACTGTAACAATCAAAGGGCCAGAAATCCGTGAAAGTATGTTGGAACCGCTATCAGTAATTATCGAAGCTGTGAAGCGGACACTAGAACGCACACCGCCAGAACTGGCAGCAGACATTATTGACAGAGGTATTATGTTAGCTGGTGGCGGTGCTTTGCTCAAAGGCATAGATACCCTCATTAGCCATGAAACAGGGATTATTACCCATATTGCTGCCGATCCTTTGAGCTGTGTTGTACTGGGAACAGGTCGTGTGTTAGAAAACTTTAAACAGTTGGAACGAGTTGTTACCGAAAGCTCTCGCAATATGTAGCAAAAAAATATCAGAATTGAGTTCTATTTGAGTTCTATTTGGGTTCTATATAAATAGAATCCAAGTAGAACTTAATTTATATAAGTACATAAAGGTATATATGGTGACAATACGGCGTTGGTGGGATCGTAAAGGGTTGCAAATAGGGTTGTTAGCTTTAGTACTTGGTAGTGCTTGGATCTTGCGACAGACTCAAGGTGAGCTAGTGCTTGAGACATACCAGGCAATTACCCGTCCATTAGAGATGTTGCAGTCAGGGCCAACTCCAGAAGAACGTCTCAGAGATGCCCGGATGATGGAATTGCAAACCCGTATAGTAGATTTGGAAAGTCAAAAGACAAAGTTACAAGATTTATTAGGCTATGTGGAAAAAGAGCCATTGGCATCACGACCAATTCCAGCACGGGTGGTAGGACGTAGTGCTGACCAATGGTGGCAACAAGTTACGCTGAATCGCGGTGCGAATGCAGGGATTCAGGAAGGCTTCGTAGTCAAGGCAGAAGGCGGATTGGTGGGTTTGGTGGAGAGTGTAACTCCCAATACTAGCCGCGTGTTGTTAATCAGTGACCTCAAGAGTCAAGTAGGTGTATCGGTTAGCCGCACAGCAGCTAAAGGCGTTTTGCGAGGAGATTCTTCTGCTGAAGCTGTATTGGAGTTTTATGAAAAAGTTCCAAATGTGAAAGTAGGAGATTTAGTTTCCACATCTACTTACAGTCAGAAATTTCCATCCGGTTTGGCAGTAGGACGAATTAAGTCGCTAGATTTAAAGAAACTTCCGGCATCAGTGGCGAAAATTGAGCTTTTTCCGCCAATCCGCTCTCTCGATTGGGTAGCTGTTTATCCCAAGCCAGAAAACCAAGAGTCGGCAAATCAAGTGCCGCAAAAGTCTAAGTAAATTCTTTGAAAAAATCCATAGAAAAATGAAGATTCCTGCATTTGGTGGTAGCAGGCAGAAAAAGCCAAAATCGTCAGAGCGAAAATCGAAATTCCGAATCCAGCCGCTTGCTCGTTGGCATCCCGGTATACGTCAGTTGTTGGGCTGGATAGTGACGGCTACTTCTGTACTGTTATGTTTGCTATTATTACCAACCCGATTCCCAGGTATGGAATTGTTGGGAATTGGCCCTAACTGGCTATTAATTTGGGTGGTAGCTTGGAGTGTGAAGCGCACAGTGTTTGCCGGAGCATTGGCAGGTATAGTTCTGGGGCTACTTCAAGATTCGATGACATCACCTAGCCCGACTCATGCCATCAGTTTAGGTATAGTGGGGGCTTTAACTGGTCTGCTCCAGAAACAGCGTTTTATCGAAGAAGATTTTATTTCGATTGCTGTAATTGTCTTTGTTTTGGCAGTTTTGGCAGAAACTATCTTTGGGTTGCAATTAACTTTGCTGGGCAATGAGCGCAAGGTGACAGATATTTGGACATATTATCAGCGCGTCGCTCTTGCCTCTGCCATTCTGAGTAGTCTGTGGGCACCTGTCGTCTATTATCCATTGAATCTTTGGTGGCAGCGGATGAAATTGTTGGAGCAATAGTAAAGGGAGTTAGAGACGCGATTAATTGCGTCTGTACAAGAATTAGGAGTAGAGACAGGATTAATCGCGCCTGTACAAGAATTTAGGAGTAGAGACGGGAATAGGTTACAGGTGACAGTAAAGAAAATTATCTTTTGTACCCTGTAACCTAAATCTTTATGGAATTTGGGCAACCTCTGGCAATATGGATTCAAGCTACAGTGAACTGTAAGTGTGAATATTACAGACTCATGTAAGTTGAGACAGCCAATAATAGCGCCTAGATATTACTAGACCTCTTGCATAAATCAAAAATAAGAAAGAACCCCACCCCGCCAAAGCTACGCTTTGTCTCCCCTCCCCGCAAGCGGGGAGGGGTTGGGGGTGGGGTGTTAGGGACTTTTGCAAGAGGTCTACTGTTTAATTATCAGGAGCAAAGCGCGATTCTCTTGTGGAGAGGCTGCGCGATCGCGTGCAGAATATTTACAGTGTTGCCTAAAATTATGGATAATTCCCCAGTGGTCGCTCAAGCAGATGCATCCTTACCAAATTACACTCAGAAAAATACACCAATAGTGGAGTCAGCAGCTGGCTCGAATTCACCACCGAAGCCAAAGGTAGGAACTGACTTTGACTCTCGCATGATGCTGCGATGTTTGGAACTTGCCCGTCGCGCTTTAGGGCGGACTTCGCCCAATCCGTTAGTGGGAGCGGTGATTGTCAAGGATGGCGAGATTGTTGGCGAAGGATTTCATCCTCGCGCAGGTGAGCCTCATGCAGAAGTGTTTGCCTTAAAAGCAGCAGGCGATCGCTCTCGTGGTGCAACAATCTATGTGTCACTCGAACCTTGCAATCATTATGGGCGTACTCCCCCTTGTTCGGAAGGATTGATCGAAGCAGGAGTGGCAAAAGTAGTGGTGGGTATGGTTGATCCCAATCCGCTGGTAGCTGGAGGTGGCATCGCCCGTTTACGAGCGGCGGGGATTGAAGTGTTGGTAGGAGTGGAAGAGGAAGCCTGCCGTCAGCTAAATGAAGCTTTTGTGCATCGCATTCTCTATAAGCGACCTATGGGAATTTTAAAATATGCCATGACTTTAGATGGCAAAATTGCTACTACCTCTGGTCATAGCGCTTGGGTGACAAGTCAAGAAGCCCGCAGTGAAGTACATCTAGTGCGGGCGGCTTGTGATGCCATAATTGTCGGCGGTAATACAGTCCGACAAGATAATCCTTATTTAACCAGCCATCAGGTAGGCGCACATAATCCCCTGCGGGTGGTGATGAGTCGCCATCTCAACTTACCGACAAGTGCCCATCTGTGGCAAACTGCGGATGCTCCAACTTTGGTGTTGACACAGAAGGGTGCTAACCCCGGTTTTCAAGAACTGTTGCTCAAACAGGGTGTGGAGGTAGTGGAATTAGCATCACTGACACCGGATAAGGCAATGGCGTACTTATATGAACGAGGTTTTTGTAGCGTGCTGTGGGAGTGTGGTGGTACTTTAGCTGCTAGTGCGATTGCTCAAGGAGCAGTGCAAAAAGTTTTAGCATTTATTGCCCCAAAAATCATTGGTGGTAGTATTGCTCCCACACCAGTGGGCGATTTAGGTTTTACTACCATGACTGAGGCGTTGTCTTTAGAACGTGTTCGTTGGCGTGTAGTAGGCTCTGACTGCTTAGTGGAAGGTTATTTGTCCCAAAAAGCTAATAGTCAACAGTAATAACGTTTGATGTTCAATCTATTTATCTTGATTTGGCGTTGGCGTAGCCCGCCGTAGGCATCATGAACACTGGCGTTCATGGGCAAGATCGCGTATAAGGGCTAGTCGAGATTGAATGTAGTGGCTAAGAAAATCAGTTTCGTTAGAATCTAACAACACTTGCGTTTCGGTTTGTTTCACTAACCACTGCACCAAGGTAGCATCATCCAGTTGTAAAAGTAGCTTGGCTTGAGCGGTTTCAACCACTGACCAAAGCTGACGCATGATTGTAGGAGTCATCAGACCTCAATTGAATAATTTAGCTTTGCTGTCTTCAGATTACACAATTCCAATCGAACTTTACGACATGAATGTAGAAGCTGAGACAAGTATTATTAAAAACTTAATAATGGTATTTATAACTTTATGAAGATTAAGAATTGAAAATAAAGATGGGGAATGGGAAATACAGATTTTTATGGATTTAGTTGCAAAATCTAGCGAACAAATGCACTAATTCTAAAAATTGGGTTTTTGTGTTTGGGAAGACTGAAATTATCTTGATTGTAGCCGAATAAAGTCAGTTTTTAAATCACTATGTTGAATACTGAGTCTGTCTTGTAGGATACAAAAATTTAACTTTTGAGAATGGTGTTTGCCAGAAAGTTAACACTGTTTAGCTGTAGATGGATCTACAAAATCATGTAAATCTGCATCCCAAATGCTGATGTAAATAAAATCACATTGTTGGCGGATAATCTGACCTTTAACTGAGCCATTTTTAAAACTAAAATTATCAGATTGGCGCTGTTGTACCTGTTTGAGTCCCTGCTTAATTTCTTCAGTGGCTTGCCCTGCTAACATTCCATTCAAGGTAGTCTCCATTACTTCTGGGTCTACCGATTGGGCAAAAGATACTTCAGTTTGACGCAGCGTTTCAGAATTACGATCGAATAAGTAGCCAAGGTCAATTTTGTTTGGCACTAGTTTGTAAACGACAGCACGAGTCTTGCCCCATGCGCCTCTTAAATCTTGATTTGGTTTGCCGAGGGTAGCTTCTACAATGTTTCTTGTTGTACCTGTAGGGAATGCGGGAACGCTTTGTCTGCTGGCAGTGGCAGCTAATTTACTGCGCGGCTTGTTTTGTGGTGTAGAACGCGCTTCTGGTGTGGGAACTGCACTTGCCTCATTTTCTGGTTCTGGCTGTGGCGTGGATGTTACTACGGGCGCTGGAGTCTCTGAAGTTATAGGCTCTTTTTCTGGCTGTGGTATGGGTACAACTGGGGAATTAGAGGTTGGCCGCCGTTTTGGTGGTGAGCTAGGGATAACTGGAACTGGAGAAGTTTGGGAGGAAACGGGCGGTTCGGTAGATGCAGGAGTGGGAAAAGATTCTGGCGATGGCGTGGGACTTGTGCCAACGGTTGTTTCTGGTTGTTGCTGACGAATGATGCTAGGAATTGCTACTGCACCAATCAACCCACCGATGAGTAAACTACCAATAATCACGGCAGATTTTTGCCAGTTTCTAGGAGTCGAAGATCCTGGAATCGCAGAATTGTTTTGCGGAGAATGTAATGGCTGAGTTTGTCGAGTCGATGCATTGGGAGAAAAACTAACTGTAGGAGTATTTGTAGTTAACTCAGTAGGTATATTAGTAGCAGACTGCAAGGCATATAGCATCTTACTGGCAGTACTGTAGCGATCGCCAGCATGAGGCTTAATTGCCTGATTAAGTACCGCCGCCAATTGCGAAGAAACGTTAGGGGCGTGTTGCTGCCAAAGTATTTCCCCAGTTTTTAGATCGGTTACTAGTTCTTGCGGGTGTTTGCCAGTCAACAGATAAATTGCCGTTAAACCTAAACTGTAAATATCAGTGGCGTAAACTGGGCGGCCAACGGCTTGTTCGCTAGGCATATATCCAGGCGTACCAATAACAAGCGATCGCGTGGGGTATCCTGGAGAATTCACCACTGAACGGATTGTTTCTTTGACTGCACCAAAATCAATTACAACTGGCTCGTTATCAACAGAACGCAGAATAATGTTATCTGGCTTGATATCTCGGTGAATAATGCCTTTGCTATGAACATAATCTAAAACTGAAAGCAGACTCAAGAGAATTTGTCGAACAGCAGTTTCACTCTCAAATCCTTTAGCTTCGACAATTTTTGTCAGTGTTTGACCGTGAATCCATTCTTGGACGAGATAAAATTGTCCATTCTCAGAAAAGTAGGCGTAGAGTTTGGGAATTTGGTGACTACTTTCACCCAAATACTCCAAGGTTGCGGCTTCCCGTTCAAACCGTTGTTGGATAAGTTGGTAGGTTTGCGGGTCATTATTAGTTATTGGTTTTAGTTGCTTGATTACACAGCGACGGCGAGAAGGCATATGGACATCTTCTGCTAGAAAGGTTTCGCCAAACCCACCAGCGCCGATTACCTGGATAACTTGATAGCGATTGTTCAGCAGGGTTATTGTCATGAAAAATTATAAGCGTAGACACCCAGTGCGGAGCCGGAGATTTCTTGTCTTCTCCGAACTTGTCGTCAGACATCGCCCTTTCCAAATGTACATCACATAAGCGAAGCCAGGGCGAATATACTCTGGCGAAATTAAATATGCGTTATCCAGAATCATTGTAGAGACGTAGTAGTGCTACGTCTCCTCATTCTTTTTCAGCACATACAGTGGATTTCAAGTTAGTGAAGTACACAAACTAAGTCTTAAAGCCAGGTACAAAGCCTGTTTTACTTCTGTTAGCGCAGCGGGGCGTAGCCCATTCTGACTCCTGAATTCTGAATTCTGCTGTATCTAATGCAAGCCGATGCATTGGTATCGCAGAATCCTGCCAAATTTACTTCGCTATGAATGAATGAAATACTGTACTAAGCGAACTCTATAGTCTCAACAAACTCTAAAATACTTTCTTTGATGTCTTCAGCCTCTTCTTCAACAGAATCGGGAGTTTCGCCGTTAACAAAGCTGTGCTGACTACTAACTATATACAAAAATTCCCCACTGATAAAGGTGAGCAATCCTCGGTATGCATCTAATCTGATTGCAGTTCCATTATTTTCTTGCTTAGAAATTGTGGAACCTTTGGGCATATCAATTAACACGTAGTAAGCACCTCGCAAAGTATTTTCCAGATATTCGGTATATTCCACAGAAGCATCTGGTACATTGGCAAAAATTGCTTGGGGTACATACTTGTCTACTAAAATTGTTTGTAAATATTCTTCTTGTCCAACAGACTCCAATTCCTCTAACTGTTCTAGGGGGAAAGGATAATAATCGATTCTCAGTAAAGTACCGATGTCATCAGAAAAGCCAACTACTCCTTCTTGGCTTTGAATTCTACCACCCTGCTGCGGTTCAACCGGAATCGGTACGGTAAAATTACCTAAAGGAGATTGATATGTCTGTTCGCTAAAATCTTCGATGACCACTGTTTCATCATCATCGTCGTCTGCATATTCTTCATCTTCTGCTTCTTTAAAGGCTGCGATTACCTCCTTGATAATTTCTTCTGCTTCTTCATCCTCAAGTTCTAAAGCTGCTTGTAGCTTTTTCAGGTAGATTTGTTTCGGTTTGGGGATGGCGAGGTCATCGTCTAAAAGCACTATTACCCCAGCAGCAAAACCATCTAGCACTAATTCATCTGAGAGAGATACTTTGGCGGCATTAAACAGGGGGCCAATTCCCTCTTCTTCGGCAATGGAGATGAGTCTATCAACTATTTCTGCAATTTCATCTTCTGAGTATTCCTCGAAAACCTCGAATTCCCAAAGGATACCCGCTAAACTTTCGGCATCTACCTCTTCAATAAATGAATCTGCGATCGCAGTCACAGTTGCGATCGCCGCCACTGCTTCCTCTGGACTTAGTGATTCCTCTGATGTCTTTGGTGAGTTAAAAACCTTGTCATATTTGGTCATAATTGCTACCTAAATTAATTCCTTGATAGTAATAACAGATTGAAAGTGACAATGGTCAGTTTACCAATGGAGCGAATCTTCTAGAGAAAAAGTTGGCTTATACATAGTTTGCTCAGTATTGCTCAGGTGTAACAAAACCTTATTTACAAAAGATTTTACCGGAGTTGAGGTGTTTTAAAATTTGTTGTTAAATATACACTTAAACACGAGCTAGGCTCAATATTTACCGCAAGTAAACTGAATTAAATATTGTAAATTTTTGTGACCGAGCAATTATAGTAAATAACTGCTATAGCTTTCTATATTTATCCTCTAGCAGATGAATTATATCTACCGATAGAATTATAAACTAGCTAGCGATAGATACCTATATCGTGGGCAGGATGTCACAATACCGAAGTTTGTAGTGACACACAATACTCAAAACATTGTACTGTTGGTTCTGCAAGTGTGAATTAGATGAAATTTTGAGTTTTTTATGGTACAAACCCCACCATCCCAGTTTTCACCAGATCAATATAAAGTAGATCCTGCAAAGGAAAATGTAGAAGCTCTTATACAAGAACAGCAGTTAGATATTGAGATTGCTCTAGAGTTCCTTTACACCAGAGATATTGAATTTCGTCAGGAAACAATTTATTTTCTCGTAGTCGATCGCTTTTATGATGGCGATCCAGATAACAGCGAAGGTGCAAACTCAGAACTGTACGATCCAACCAGACAGGATTGGGGTAAGTACTGGGGTGGCGACTTGCAAGGTGTCATCGATAAATTAGATTATCTCAAAAATATGGGAGTTACCGCTCTTTGGCTAACTCCACTGTTCGAGCAGGTTGAAGAGTTATTTGTTGGCAATGCAGCAATACATGGCTATTGGACAAAAGACTTTAAACGGCTTAATCCTCGATACATTGCGGAGGGAGAGAACCCTTCTTTAAACGCTACTCAAGAAGAAAAAAATACAACCTTCGATCGATTAATTACAGAAATGCACAAGCGCAATATGAAGCTAGTGCTGGATATTGTCTGCAACCATAGCACACCTGATACTAGCGGTAGTAAAGGTGAATTGTATGATGATGGTATCAAAATTGCTGATTTCAATGATGATGTCAATCATTGGTATCACCACTATGGCGAAGTGCAAAATTGGGAAGATGATTGGCAAGTACAAAACTGTGAACTAGCTGGTCTGGCAACCTTTAATGAAAACAATACTGAATATCGGGAGTATATTAAGTCAGCAATTAAACAATGGTTAGACCGGGGTGTGGATGCACTGCGGGTGGATACTGTCAAGCACATGCCGATCTGGTTTTGGCAAGAATTCACTGGCGAGATGACCAATCACAAACCAGATGTATTCATTTTTGGTGAATGGATTTATAGTAATCCGAGTGACGATCGCTCAGTGGAATTTGCCAATCACTCAGGCATGACACTTCTAGACTTTGGCTTGTGCGTGGCAATTCGAGCCGCATTAGGGCAAGGTTCAGAAATGGGATTCCAAACAATTCAATACATTTTTGACCAAGATCATCGCTACAACGGAGCAACAGAGCTAGTTACCTTCATTGATAACCATGATATGTGCCGTTTCCAATCGCTGAATCCCGATCCAGCGATGTTGAAGGTTGCGATCGCCTTAATTATGACCTGTCGCGGCATTCCCTGCATATATTACGGCACAGAACAGTATCTGCATAACGACACTGATGGCGGCAACGACCCGTACAACCGCCCAATGATGGAAAATTGGGATACTGAGAGTGAGATTTATCGTTGCATTAGGCTGCTGTCTGGCTTACGACGACTGAATCCAGCCGTGTCAATGGGTAGCCACTGGCAAAAATACTTAACACCGGATGTTTATTGCTATGTACGCCGCTATCGTGACTCTGCGTGTTTTGTAGCTTTAAACCGAGGAGGAGAAGTTACACTCCCAGAAGTAGAAACAGAATTACCCGATGGCGAACATACCTGCGTGGTGACTCGCAACAAGTATGAGGTGAAAGATGGCAAGATTTACGATCTAGTACTAGAAGAAAGGGGAGTGATTGTTTTCAGCCACGTTGGCGAACGGATAAAAGCACAAACAATTGTCCGCGTCCAACTCAATGGCGTTGAAACCCAACCTGGTGAAACCATTGTGGTGACAGGAGATTGCCCAGAGTTAGGTAACTGGGATATCAGCAAAGCCTATCCCTTAGAGTATATCAACACTAATACTTGGTTTGCCGAGATTCCCTTTGATGAAAGTGCTGGTAAGCTAATTGCTTATAAATATGCCATGTGGCGGGAAGGGCGATCGCCTCTGCGCGAAAATCTCGTAAATCGCCGCTGGGTGATTGCAAAAGAAGGTACTGTCAAATGGCGTGATACCTGGGCATCGGGAAGAGAATCGTAAAAATATAGAATGAAGAGTGAAGAGTCAAGGATTAAAATTTTGATTCTTCACTCTTCATTATTTATAAACAGGACTTACGCAAAATCATGAAAAAACGAACCACAGAGGGCGCAGAGGACACGGAGAAATAAGAGTTTCAGAAAGCTCTTGCGTAAGTCCTAATAAATTTTGAGTACTAAAAAATACACAATTTGAAATTAATCAAAGGAGTAATTGCTAGATTCCTTTTGGAGGATTAAATAGGACAGCAGCAATAATTAAAGGTTTGTAGTCAGCGCTTTCGCCCTACTCTGTTTGTAAAATGTCTAGTAAAACACTGCATTGAGCAAAAATAAGCAAAATGTTGCTGAAAACAAAGGGGTAACTGTTGATGAGTAAAACGACACTCTACAATCAGGACTTCCTAGTTCGTAGTGAGTGATTCATCGCTCAAAACAAAGATTATCAGCTTCCTCAAGGTGGGGAAACGCTACTGTAATTTAACTGGTGGGTGCATAGGCTAGCAAAAACCACAGGCATCGCAAACTTATAATATTGATGATATCTATCCACCTCTGACTTTTTATTGCGATAATTCCCAAGGGGGACGCGCTCTCCACTGGTCAGTTAAAGGGGGATAGATGACACTCAAGCGGTTGGTTTTATTTTTTGTGATGACGCCGATAGCAGTTCTGTTAGCAGTTTCGGCTTTATTCGGCAGTTGGCAAGAACCTCAATTTCAAAGTCGTTTGGAACTATACCAAACAAATATTGCTTTACAAGCTCAAGCTTGGCAATCAGAAGATAGCGGTGATGACAAACTCCAGACGATTCGGGAAGCAATACTTGGTGAGCAACCGCTAGAAAGCGCTACAAAGCAGTATCAGGAGGCGCGTCAATCAGTTCAAGCGAATTTAGACAAAGTTAACAACAAACTTGCACAATTACGCTCTCAAGCTGAAATAACTCCCACACCTCCGAAACCTCTACCAGACGCTCCTCCCACTATTAAAACTTCTAAACAGGGACAGCAACAGTTACAACAGTCTTTTAAGCAATTACAAAAATTACTGGCTGAATTAGACCTGCGCTTGGGAATCTTACAAGCACAGCAAGGACAGACTGATACAGCTTTCAAGACTTGGAGCGAATTACAACAACGCTCAGATATTAATTCAGGGGTTTGGGAAACCGCCGCTGTATTGACTGGACTATGGAGCAATCCTCCTCGTATCCTCCCAAATGCTCAAGAACCAATTCAAAAAAATTTAGAAGGTTGGTTTCGCTCTACTGCTTTGGTTAAGTTATACCAACTCCAGCAACGACAAGACGCGTTATCAGCAGTAAAAGCCGCACAACAAGAATCTTCTGCGCAAGCAGTGGTGAAATTGGCAGTTATTGGCACTATTCCCACTTTGGCAGCTTTAATTGGTCTAATACTGCTGATTTTATTATTTGCTCAACGGTTATTGAAAGGAAAAGCCTCTTTATTAGCTCAAAATGCTGATATCCCCTGGTCAACGCCTTGGGGTGGTGAAACGGTTTTGCAGGTTTTTATCATCGGCTTTTTCTTCATGGGGCAAATTTTTGTACCTTTGGTGATATCACTGCTACCCATCCCGCGTCCCATTGTAGATGTACGACTTCAGGCATTTTCTGTGTTGGTTAGTTACTTCTTGGTGGCATTAGGTGCGCTGTTAGTGCTGTATTTCTCTCTCAAGCGCTTTTTTCCACTACCAGAATTCTGGTTTCGCTTCCGTTTTCAAGATAACTGGTTTTTGTGGGGACTGGGAGGCTATTGCACGGCTTTACCTGTAGTTGTAGTGGTATCTTTGATTAATCAGCAGCTATGGCAAGGACAGGGTGGGAGTAATCCTCTGTTGCAACTAGCCTTGGAAAGCCAAGATAGTATCGCACTTGGTATATTTTTCTCCACGGCTGCGATCGCAGCTCCATTTTTTGAAGAAATCCTATTTCGCGGTTTTTTGTTACCCTCTCTAACTCGTTACTTACCCGTGTGGGGATCGATTCTGATCAGTAGTTTGTTGTTTGCGATCGCTCACCTCAGCTTATCGGAAATTCTCCCCCTGACCGCATTGGGCATTGTGTTGGGAGTAGTCTACACGCGATCGCGCAATCTCCTCGCTCCTATGCTCCTCCACAGCCTTTGGAATAGTGGTACGCTATTAAGTTTATTTATTTTAGGTAGCACTTAATACTAGTGCAGTACTGTTGTCAAAAACAAAAATATCTGATTTTATCACCATAGGTAGAGACAATTTACTAGTAATAATTGGTTATAAGCATAAATACTAGCTGAAAACCCAATTACGATAATGGCAAAAGCAAATTAAAGAATGCTATTAACATAGACAACAAACTATCTAGTTAAGCATTTCTTCACATTCTGGTAGATTTTAGCCATTTTTCGAGATGTTAATTGTCTTCTTGAACCATTTTTAGCTGTCATAAATTGGAATGTAATTCCGGTTTGCGCTCATGGAAGTGGGGATCGGTAACTAAAAAGCGGTTAGAAAGATATGGAAGATGCCTTTTGCGCTTCTAGATTCCCACTAGCCACGCAGTTGTCTTGCCATTGGTGCGATGTCTACGAGGGCTACGCCTACGCAAAAACATCCGGAAATAATACTGATGGACTTGTAAAAAGTGGTGTATGTAGCAGCTTTTGCTGATTATTTAAGATTTATTCTGCTCAAGATAAATTTCTGAGCTAAAAATCTGCAAAACTGCTGCACCAGGGTTTGCGATCGTCAAATCCAGCAAAAGTCATCAAGGAGCGCCAGTTCGGCCTAAACTGCAAGACATCTTGGCGTCTCCTCTGGAATAAAAGCACGCTGATTTTAATTATTCATCTTGGGACTTACTCAGACTGAAAAAATTAAAAATCTATTTATTAAGCAAGTAAATGTATTTGCTTCCATTACAATAAAGACTTTATTTTTATACTCACTGATCGAGGAGCAGCACTTATATGGCAAATCTTAACCCCAGTCATCCTACCAAACAACTTCTAGCTGGTTACTGTGGCATTATCCTGGGAGCATTCGGGGTTCATAAGTTTATTCTAGGATACGCTTCGGAAGGCTTTATCATGTTAGTGATTTCTGTCGTTGGGGGTTCTTTTACCTACGGCGTTGCTTTGTTAGTTATGCAACTTGTAGGTCTAATTGAAGGCATGATCTACTTAAATAAATCCCCTGAAGGATTTGTAAATACCTATTTTGTGAATAAGCAAGGCTGGTTCTAGTGCAAGAATAGCTTTCTTACTGGAAGCAGAGAATGATACCTGCTGCCAAATTTAGGATTGCAGCAAAAGCGCAGGGATAAAGGGCAGAAACTAAAGAAACATCCTTTTTCCCTTCCGCTTCACCCCTTACCTTTAGCAAAAGTTATACAGCACTTTTACCTTCTATATTTATTTTTATTAATATGCTCATTTTCAAACCTAAACAGCTTAACTGGGCAATGTTCTTCTTGTTAGGCTTAGGATATTTCAGTGTTATGTCTCATTTAGAAATCAACTATTTCTTCAAAAATCTGATTGCGATCGCGCCAATACAGATGGCAGCGATTATTTATGTGACTTATCGACGTTGGAAATGTCAACCTCCTGTAGGGGAATTAAAAATTAAAAATTAAAAACTCTACAGATAAATCTGGGAACTTGGAACGTTGAATTAAGTACAGCGATAGTCGTTCATGCTCAACAAAGTACGATAAATTAATAATTTTAATATGGTTGACATTGAGTCATAGTTCCATATTTAGCCTACGCTCGAATTAGAGACGCTTTTAGTCAGGCGTTGAATTTCTGTAGCGAATCTAAACACAAGCCATGCAACTTGTCCCGAAAACTAAGCCAGCCCTAGAACCTGACCCAATCCTAGAGAAGATTATTTTAGATGTTGGGGGTATGAAGTGTGCTGGGTGTGTGAACGCAGTAGAGCGACAGCTGACACAACATCCAGGAGTCAAGAGTGCCTGTGTGAACCTGGCCACAGAGGTAGCAGTTGTAGAATCAGAAATTGGTGTAATAGATGCAAATGCACTCGCACAGCGATTAACAGCCGTTGGATTCCCGACTCAACCCCGAAAAGCTAATGGCACAGTAGCGGGCGAAATATCGACTTTACCAGATCCAGCAGAACGACAACGCCAAGAAATGCGTTCTTCTCTATGGCAGTTAGCGATCGCAGCGGTGTTGCTGATATTGTCGGGAAGTGGACATTTTGGTAATCTTGGTAGCTCAGTGCTGCCAGTGTTAAATAACATCTGGTTTCACTGTGGACTGGCGACAGTAGCGCTGTTAATTCCCGGTCGCCCGATTTTAGTAGATGGCTGGCTGGGCTGGCGACGAAATGCGCCTAATATGAACACTCTAGTGGGATTGGGAACGCTGACAGCCTACATTGCTAGTTTAGTAGCGTTGCTTTTTCCCCAATTGGGTTGGGAGTGCTTTTTTGACGAGCCAGTAATGATGCTGGGCTTTATTCTCTTAGGAAGGACATTAGAGCAACAAGCTAGAGGTCGCGCGGCGGCTGCATTTAGGAAATTACTAGCACTCCAGCCACTCCTAGCGCGATTAATTGCCAACCCAGAGAAAGCCGGAATGGGTTCTTCTAGTGTTGAGATTCCTGCTGAACAGGTGCGTGTCGGTGAATGCTTACAAGTGCTACCAGGCGATAAAATCCCCGTTGATGGTGAAGTGGTAGTTGGTCAAACAACGGTTGATGAATCAATGCTAACCGGGGAAGCAGTGCCAGTAATCAAGAAACCAGGAGATATGGTGACAGGGGGGACACTAAACCAGTCAGGAGCGATCGCTATTCAGGCAACCCGGATTGGAAGTGATACAACTCTAGCTCAAATTGTCGCCCTAGTAGAAGCTGCACAAACTCGGAAAGCCCCAGTACAAAAATTAGCAGATACAATAGCTGGTTACTTTACCTACGGTGTGTTGACAGCATCTGTCTTAACATTTGGATTTTGGTACTTTTTCGGCACTCACATCTGGACTGATATCACCATGTCTGGTGGTATGGAAATGATGAGCCACGCTACACATGAAGCCCAGCACGGGCTAAACGCCCCGCTACCGCTAACAGCACTCAGCACTCAGCACTCACCACTCCTAGTGAGTTTAAAACTAGCGATCGCAGTTATGGTAGTCGCCTGTCCCTGTGCTTTGGGACTTGCTACACCAACAGCCATTCTTGTGGGAACTGCTATGGGTGCAGAACGAGGTCTGTTAATCAAAGGTGGCGATGTTTTAGAAAAAGTACACCAGTTAAACACCGTAGTATTTGATAAAACTGGCACTCTGACTACAGGTAATCCCATCGTCACAGATTGTCTGTTAATTGAGGAAATGGGGAATAACGAGTGGGGAATAGGGAGTAGGGTTGACTACTCCCTAATACAGCTAGCAGCAGCCGTAGAAAGCGGTACTCACCATCCCTTAGCAAAAGCGATTCAGCAAGAGGCACAACGGCAACAGTTATCGATTCCAGAGGCTGTAGACTTTCACACGGAACCAGGACTAGGGGTATCTGCTGTGGTCGAGGGCACAGTTGTATTGTTGGGTAACTGGGAATGGTTGAGTTGGCACGGCATTGCCATTAACGAAACCGCACAACAGGTAGCACAGGATTTAGCAACAGATGGTAAAACAGTCGTTTGTGTAGCAATTGGCGGAACTTTAGCCGGACTAATTGGTGTTTCTGATACCCTCAGATCGGATGCTCGATCCACTGTAGATAAGTTGCGTCAGATGGGCTTACGGGTAATGTTGCTCAGTGGCGATCGCAAAGAAGCAGCTAGCGCCATAGCCAAACAACTAGGATTAGATAGTGCTGATGTAATAGCAGGTGTTCCCCCAGCTAAAAAAGCGGCGGCAATACAAGCACTCCAGTTAGAAGGGACAAGGGGACAAGGGGGACAAGGAGACAAGGGGGCAAAGAAAACTCCTAACTCCTCACTACTAACTCAGCACTCAGTTGTGGCAATGGTAGGAGATGGAATCAACGATGCTCCAGCTTTATCCCAAGCTGATGTAGGCATTGCTTTACACTCCGGGACAGATGTGGCGATGGAAACTGCTGAAATTATTTTAATGCGCGATCGCCTAAACGATGTCGTCGAATCTATTCAGCTTAGTCGCGCCACCTTCAATAAAATCCGCCAAAATTTATTCTGGGCTTTTGCATATAATACACTTGGCATTCCTTTAGCAGCAGGTGTTTTATTCCCTAGTCTGGGTTTTGTGCTTAACCCATCTGGTGCTGCTGCATTAATGGCTTTTAGCTCTGTTAGCGTCGTCACCAACTCAATATTATTACGGCGATTCGCTCATCGCGTGTAGAATACTTCTTTACACGTCCAATTTGCCACCACAAATATTGGTTATCAAAACAGAATTCAGGAGTCAGTCGTCAGATTTAAGACACTTACCAAAGCTATCATAGCTACTGGAGTAGAACGGCCATGTTCTACTCTTTCAAGGTATTATGCAATTTTAAAGCTTATTTAGATTAGCACCACAGACTTATGGTGCGCGAAAATGGCAAGATACGATACTAAACAAATCTTAATCAATTACAGTTCCACCGATTTGTCAATGGCAGCCGAAACCAATGAAAACCATCTACTGATTATTGAAGACGATCAAGGTCGCAAAGAATTTTCTCTGGAGCACCCCGTCTACTCTATCGGTAGAGACCGCGAATGTAATATCCGTTTAATGTCGCAGTTTGTCTCCCGCCGCCATGCCACATTAGTGAGATTGCCACGAGAGCATAATAGTCATAGCTACTATTACCGGATTGTAGATGGCGATGCCAAAGGTAAACCTAGTTCCAACGGTTTGATGATTAATGGACGCAAGATACCAGCCCACGATCTCAGAAATGAAGACGAGATCGTTTTTGGGCCTCAAGTACGTGCCATTTATTACCTTTTAAGAAATACTCAGCGTTTAGGACAAACGGATTCGAGTGAGTATGATATTACACTAATAAACCCCGGTATGGCCGAGGATTTAGAGGAGTAGAAAAGTGAATTATAACTACCAATTACAGTCTGACACTTCCACAGCTTCAAGCCGTGGGAGTATCAATTCAATCACCAAAACTATCCTGCAATACTTTCAATCAAATGCCAATGACGGCTACTTTCAATAGATTGCTTGATTAACTCAAACATTTGTCGGCAGTAATTATCTAGGTGAATTGGTAGTTCTTCATTTTTAATCACAATACTCATGCGAGTTTCCGTTTCAGTAGATTTTGATTTGTCAATCAGTACTTCTACTGTTATTAATTTAGGAAAAGGAACATTTCCAGGAACCTCACGACCGATAATATATTCGGCTGTGTGATATTGAATATCCAACTGACAGTCCTGTAGAAGTTCTACAAGTAACGGCAACAGATGGTCACTAGGAACAGAAACAATAAATGAACAGGTATAGCGAGCCATAATAGCCCCAAGCCTTGCAACACTCCGTCCATCCTATAATACCGAAGTATCTAAATATAAAGTCATTAAAAAATCAAAGTTTTTGAGAGCAGGTACTACCAGATATACAGTCAATGAAGAGGCAGGGGGCAGGGGAGCAGGGGAGCAGAGGGGCAGAGGGGCAGAGGAACAGGGGGAAAAGTTCCAAGCTACGTCTGCAAGTATCAAAGCCTCATTAAAGGAGTTCAAAGGCTCATTAATGAGTATCAAAGACTCATTAAAGGAGTTCAAAGGCTCATTAAAGGAGTTCAAAGCCTCATTAATGAGTATCAAAGACTCATTAAAGGAGTTCAAAGGCTCATTAATGAATATCAAAGCCTCATTAATGAGTATCAAAGCCTCATTAAAGGAGTTCAAAGACTCATTAAAGGAGTTCAAAGACTCATTAAAGTTATAGTGACACTAACTTGCATTCTAAAACATATCTCCTCTGCTCCCCTGCTCCCCTGCTCCTCTGCCTTCTTTGGTAAGCTGAAAGTTTGATCAAAAACTTTACAATAAAGGTTTGGCTGAGGTAGAAAATGAAAGTCGCAATTACTGGGGCAACAGGATTTGTCGGTAGTCGTTTGGTACAACGATTACAAGGGGAAGGTCATAAAACAGTAGTATTAACTCGGAATACCACTTTTGCTCAAAAGGTTTTTCCCTCTGAGGCTTTCCCTAATGTAGAAATTGTTGCCTATACACCAAATGCATCTGGTTCTTGGCAAAGTGTCATCGCTAATTGTGATGGCGTAGTTAATTTGGCAGGAGAACCTATTGGTGAAGGACGCTGGACACCAGAACGGAAACAAGAAATCCTCAATAGCCGAAAGTTAGGTACACAAAAAATAGTTGAAGCAATAGCCAACGCTAACCCTCAACCATCTGTGTTAATTAACGCTTCGGCTATTGGCTACTACGGCACCAGTGAAACGACTACCTTTGATGAAACCAGTCAATCTGGTAACGATTTTCTTGCCCAAGTCTGCCAAGCGTGGGAAGCTGAAGCGAGAAAAGTAAAAGATGCTGGTGTACGACTGGTAATTCTGCGTTTTGGGATTGTCTTGGGCAATGGTGGCGCTTTAGGTAAAATGATTCCACCTTTCAAACTCTTCGCTGGCGGGCCTATTGGCAGTGGTCGGCAGTGGTTCTCATGGATTCACGTAGACGATTTAGTTAACCTGATTCTGCAAGCTTTAACTAAACCGGAAATAGAAGGTGTATATAATGCCACTGCCCCTAACCCAGTCCGAATGGCAGATTTAAGCCAAGCTTTGGGACAAGTGATGAATCGCCCTTCTTGGTTGCCTGTTCCTGCTTTTGCGATCGAAGCTCTTTTAGGAGACGGGGCAATAGTAGTTTTAGAAGGTCAGCAAGTTATCCCGAAACGCACTGTGCAAACAGGTTTTGAGTACAAATATCCTAATTTGCAATCGGCATTAACACAAATTCTTACATAGATTCAAAGGGAGTGGGGAGTAAGAATTTTAGATTTGAGATTTTGGATTTTAGATTGAAATTTAATCCAAAATCTCAAATCCAAAATCCAAAATTGAATTGCCTCATGCCTTATTCTTTGACTATTGACTAGAAAGAAATTTTTTGGAAACCCAACTGATAATACCGCTGAGAATGGCACCGCCCATGAGAATGCCAATTGCGGGGTTAAACAAGGGTTGCCACAGTTGATGCCACAAATCCAACCCCAGGTTTACTCCGGCGGCATCACCGATCGCAGCGATCGCTAACCAGCCAAAGCCAAACAAAACCAAAAAAACATCGGCGACTAAAACCATGTTTAGCCAATTTAACAATTTATCTTTCATGATTAGATTGGGAATTGGGCATTGGGCATTGGGCACTTGTACTGAGGACTTGCCTTGAGCTTAAGTAGAAAGGAGTAGTTGGCGCAGCTTCTCCAAGAGTTTTATTAGCCATTGGGAAACAAGAAGGAGGAGTTCTTCAATTTTTAATTTTTAATTTTTAATTTTTAATTGATTTCTCCCCACTCCCCATCTTTTACTTTTCAAACAGCCAATTTTTGACTTTTGTCAAACTTTGCCAATCTGGTTTTCTACTTAAACCGTCCTCAATACTATTTTTTATTTCATCACTCCATTCTTCGTTGACAAAAATCAACTGTTGTGCTATGTCGATGTGTTCCCGCAAACCTTTTTGCTTTGTTTCCAGCATTGCTAAGGCGAGATTGATTCTAGCCTGGGGATCTTGGGGATTTAACTTGACTGCCTTCTGTCCAGCTTTGTAAGCCAAATTGGGTTTGTTATCGAGTAGATACAACCACGCTAAACAAACCCAAGCTGCACTGGTTTTAGGAGCGCGATCGCACACTTCTTTAAATACAGGGATTAAAGATTCTGCTGATTCTCCTGCTTTATAGCGTTCTAAACCTGTATCAAACAGGGATTCAACTGTTTGAGTCATAGTAAATTAATCATGAGTCATGAGTCATTGGTCAATTGTCATTTGTCTTTCGTCCAATAACCAGGGACAAATGACAACTGACAATATTACACCCCAAATGACTTGCCGCAACCACAAGTTTGATTAGCATTGGGGTTAGTGAATTGGAAACCACCGCCAATCATGGCATCGCTGTAATCGAGCATTAAACCGTAGAGATATAACAAACTCTTGCGATCGCTGACAATTTTGAAGCCATCATAGTCAAAAACTTCATCATCAGGAGCGATCTTGCTGGTATCTTCAAAATCCATCATATAAGACATCCCAGAACAGCCACCCTGACGTACTCCTACCCGTAAGCAGAAATCTGTGCCTTGCTTGTCTCGGAGGGATTTGACCTGGTGCAATGCGGCTTCGCTCAACAGAATTCCGCGTTGTTGAGCCTGAATTGCTTGTGTCATCTGCTTTTCAACTCCTTAATTAGTATAAGCGTTACCCTATATCGGCTTGTTAATGCTTCTGGGTTGCTCTTGGTGTTTTTGTATTCATTCTAGCGGCTTAGATGTTGCTAGATGCCAAATTGTAAACACTCCGTCAAAAGTAGCCAAAGATTTCTATTCTAGAATTGAGAGACTCAGTGTGTTCATACATTCGGTATTCTTAAAATTCAAGCCTTGCGGCAGCAACAGAAGCAACCACCCTTCAGGTGCAGCCATAAAAATTTAATCAGAGGCTAGCTAGCCCCCAAAGTTTACTTCCAAATTGCTTCTTTTGATCTCTATGACAAGTTTTAATCGCTCTACCAGTCGTCGGTTGAAGAAATTAACTCAAATTCCTTCTGTATGGGAGGGCGATCGCCGTCCGTTGTCATCACCAAACCATCTGTCAGACTCAGAGGCAAAGGGAGAATGCATTCTTTGGGTAGATTACTCCCAAGGTGTTGTTCGAGGAATGGACGTGGTAGCTTCAGATATTGGCCCAGAAGCAATAGTTCGCACCTTAATGCAAGCTATGGAACATCCTCAAAGTCCGGCAAGGCCTGCTAGACCCCAAAGAATTGTAGTCAAAGACCGCGAGATCCAATTTTACCTGCGGGGAGTGCTGCAAGATTTGGATATCGCCATTGACTATGCACCAGAACTGCCTTTAATTGACGAACTATTTCGTGGATTCGCCGATATCCTCGATAGTCAAACCCCCGACTTACCGCCACAGTATGCACAAATCTTGCGAGAGAAAGCATTTGCAATTTGGCAAGCAGCACCTTGGGAATTTTTGGAAGAACAGCAAATTTTGTCAATCGAGATTAATAAGTGGGATGTTGGCACACTCTACGCCTCAGTTATGGGAATGCTGGGAATGGAGTATGGGATTTTGTTTTATCGCTCAGAAGAGTCTTTAAAACAATTTCGCGCCGCAGTTTTAACGGATGAAGAATCAACAGAGCATCTAGAAGAAGCGTTCCTTAAGCAAGATTGCCTGTTTCTCACTTTTGAGAGCGTTGACGAAACCGATGAAGATGACGATGAAGAAGATGATTTGGCAGATTTGCCATTATCAGAAATTGACCCTACTTTTGGTAATATCCATCCTTTAGAAGGACTACGGTCTGTTTTGTATGACGAAGAGGCATTGGTAATCTTGGTTGCGATCGAAAGCCTGAGCCGCTTTATTCGCGATCACCGTCGCCAACTTCATGAGGACATCTTCCCTACCCTCAGCCGTCGCTATCGCATTTCTCTACCGCAGTCGGAAGAATCAACTAAATCAGTGCCTGTGACAGTCTCTACCATGCCGCAGTTAGCAGCAGAATTAGAGGAAATGGCAGGCTTTGGTATTGATGACGAGGAGATTGACAACGTTGATTTTCAATCATTGCGAGATGACTTGATACCAGAAGATTCCTTCCTCAGCTTAGGTGTAGTGTCCTGGGAAATGTTGGATTCTCTGCGAAAGGGAGTCAGCTACCACCAGGCTAGTGAAATCAAACAAGTGGGTGACGGTTTGCCGGTGATTTTAATTCAAACCTCACGCCCCAAGGCAAAGACTGTAATTGAAAGAATTGAAGCAACAGGGGGACTGAGAGCAATTTGCTTTAATCCAGGTGCCGATCCTTTTGATGGCGATCGCTACGACCTAGGTTTATTGCAAACTCAAAATGGCGAATTGTTCCTATTCGGTGAATTTTTAGATGAAGATCCGATTCATGTCGAAGCCCGAAAAAAATGGAATCAGCGGTGTAAAAATACTAAAGGCTACTGTGGCTTAATCATTGCCAAAGGACTAACGGGAGCCTCCCGTGGCAATCCACAGTTACGAGATATGATGGCTTTGTTTGAAGGGCGATCGCTTTCACCTAAAGATTTAGGTATTGGCACTCTCCAACTTATGCCCCAACTTAAATTTGAGTAATTGCATGAACTGCCGCAATCCTCAATCTCAAATTATCGGTATGAGAAATTAAGTTGATGTGTATTTGATTGACTAAAACTGCATTTGAGAGGGGAAAATGGGAAGGCTTTGCCTTTTAACGTTTACCCCTCTTCTCTTTACCAACGGGATGTTGATTGACCAGTGCTGAATACTGTCTTACCCGATAGTAAAACGTGGGGATTGAAGTAAAGGCGCATCATTTACAGCAGATTTCAAGGAAAGTGAGATACACAAGCTAAGTCTGTGACCCAGATATAAAGAGTGTTTTACTCCTTAATTCAGAATTCTGAATTAAGGAGTAACTGTTTCAGGGAAGTAAACAGGACTTAGGATTTTCACTTTACCTAAATTTCATGAAGTACCTGTATTTTCATAGTTTTCTAGTTATTTTATCTAAATCTTGTAAGTATAAATAACTACAAAAAAACAAAAATTTATCTACAAAGACTACTTGAATCAAAGCTAACTGATGCACTTAGATATTGGAATCTTTTTTTTTAACAAGTTTTTGAGTTTAGCATCTTGTTATATATCAATATTGGTATTACTTGTTTCCTGAGACAAACTCTGATAACCTTATCGGTTCCCTCATTAATTTAGACTCTTTCGACCAGCTAAATATACAGCAGATAGCATGATAATGACAAATAAAAAATGGGCCGTTAAACGCATAACAGTTAATCTCGCAACGCAGGAAGCGGAAAAACTAGAAAAATATTGCCAACAAACAGGTAGACCTGCAACTGATGTGATTCGTGAACTGATTAGAAGTTTACCTGTCTCCGACGACAGCAAAGATACAAACAACTAAGAAGTTAATTTCACAACATTATCCAGAAAATAGCTTTGCCAACAAAAAAATATCTCTGATACTTTTGAGAGTCCGTCGCTATGGACAAAAGTTTGTCTAGATGATACAGACGCGTTTTTATCGCGTCTGGTCATTTACCGGGACTAAAAAAAGTAATCAAAGAAGTTTTAGTATCGATATTGGCAAGCCTTAATATGCTGCTGGAGTTGATATTAAGTAGCAAATTCCGACACCAACCCAGTTACAATCTGTAAAGAAACTGAAAAGGAACGACGGAATGCGTGTTGCAATCGTAGGTGCGGGACTGGCTGGGCTAGCAACCGCAGTAGATTTAGCTGATGCTGGTTGTGAAATAGAGATTTTTGAGTCTCGCCCGTTTGTCGGTGGTAAAGTTGGCAGTTGGGTTGATGGAGATGGCAACCACCTAGAAATGGGGTTGCATGTATTTTTCGGGTGCTACTACCAACTATTTGACTTAATGAAAAAAGTGGGGGTGTTAGAAAACTTACGCCTCAAGGAACATACCCACACTTTTATTAATAAAGGGGGGCGCACTGGTGCTTTGGATTTTCGTTTTATTACAGGTGCGCCTTTCAATGGCTTAAAGGCATTTTTCACAACTTCCCAACTATCGTTGCAGGATAAATTGCAAAATGCGATCGCTTTGGGTACTAGTCCGATAGTTCGCGGATTGGTAGACTTTAATGGGGCGATGAAAACTATCCGCAATTTAGATAAAGTTAGCTTTGCCGATTGGTTTCGCAGTCATGGTGGAAGTAATGGCAGCATCAAGCGGATGTGGAACCCCATTGCTTACGCATTGGGATTTATTGATTGCGAAAATATGTCTGCCCGTTGTATGTTGACCATATTTCAGCTATTTGCAGTTAGAACTGAGGCTTCAGTTTTGCGAATGCTAGAAGGTTCTCCATCTGAATATTTACACAAGCCGATTCTGGAATACCTGGAAGCTAGAGGCACCAAAGTTTACACGCGCCGACAAGTTCGGGAAATTCAGTTTGCTGAGTCAGCCGAACAAACCCGTGTCACAGGTATAGTAGTTGCCCAAGGTGATGCAGTAGAAACGATCGCAGCTGATGCTTATGTTTTTGCCTGTGATGTTCCAGGAATTCAACGCATCCTACCCCACGAGTGGCGTAAGTGGTCAGAATTTGACAATATTTACAAACTGGATGCAGTGCCAGTGGCTACAGTGCAGTTACGCTTTGATGGTTGGGTAACAGAACTGAACGATGGAGAGCAACGCAAACAGCTAAACCATGCGGCTGGAATCGATAATTTACTTTACACAGCCGATGCTGACTTTTCTTGTTTTGCGGATTTGGCGTTGACTAGCCCTGCTGATTATTATCGCCCAGGACAGGGTTCATTGTTACAGCTAGTGCTGACACCGGGAGATCCGTTTATTGCCCAAAGCAATGAAGCGATCGCACAACATGTTCTCAAGCAAGTCCATGAACTGTTTCCCTCGTCGCGGGAGCTAAATATGACTTGGTACAGTGTTGTAAAGCTTGCTCAGTCTCTCTACCGAGAAGCGCCAGGGATGGATGCATACCGTCCCAACCAAAAAACACCAGTAGATAATTTCTTCCTTGCCGGCAGTTATACTCAGCAAGACTACATCGACAGCATGGAAGGTGCTACTATTTCTGGACGGCGGGCGGCAAAAGTGATTTTGGAGAGTTTCAAGAGATAACGAACCGCAAAGAGCGCAAAGAGCGCAAAGGAAGAAGTAGAGATGTCAGACTGGTTAGAGCATACTGTGCAGGTAGAAGTAGAGGCTCCCATAGATTTAGTATGGAGCCTCTGGTCTGATTTGGAGCAAATGCCTCGATGGATGAAGTGGATTGATTCAGTGAAGATTCCGCCAGATAATCCAGATATATCTCTTTGGAAATTAAAAACTGGCAGTCTAGAATTTAATTGGCAATCTCGAATTCTCAAAGTTATTCCTAACCAAATTATCCAATGGGAATCGGTTGATGGTTTGCCGAATCAGGGAGCGATTCGCTTTTACGATCGCCACAATAGTAGCATTGTGAAAATGACTATTTCCTATGCTATCCCCGGCATTCTTGGCAAAATTATGGATAACTTGTTTTTAGGGCGGATAGTTGAATCAACTATTCAAGCTGACTTGGAAAGGTTTAAAGAATACGCGCTGAATGTTAAAGCTAATTGATATTAGATATCGAAAATAGGCAGTAGGAATATTGAGTATTTTATTTCTTACTGCCTAAGAAGAGTTAGGAAATTTACAGCGATTTAGGAGTTATCAGTCCAAGGTCTTTCAACACTAATACCTTCTTTTACTGAGATCAATCCGTCATTCACATCAAGTAAATTCTTGATACTAAGTGATTTATTATCAACTATAAAAGGTATACTAATTACGGTAAAAATTGAGGATAATATTCTTGCTTCTTCAGTTAGGTATCTAAAATCATCAAGTTTATTGATAAAAGTTTTAGCTACAAAACCATCTTTATGTTTGTGCAGTTTTAATCTTTCAGCAGCTGCATAATCATTTATGTCTGAATGATTAGAACCAATAAACCATGTACCATGTATAATATGATTTCGTTCGTCTATTAATTTTTGAAACATCTCTAAAATATTTGTAATAATTCCTAATTCTTCTTGATCAAAAAATCCTGATATATAGATTAAATCTTTAAATTTCTCTTTAAGATGACCAGCTGTTTCTTTATATAGAAAAAGTCGTGCAATATTTTGATTGTTTAAACCATTTTTCTGAAGTAAAAATATAGAAGTTGTTTGAACTGCAAAACATATATGTTCAAATTCAACAACGAATTCTCCTATCGCATGATAAATTTCATTAATTTGATTTTGCTTTTGTTCGTTTGTTTCTACTGTTGGTTCTGGAAGTGGATCACCTACAGCCTCATACGCAATAATTAGAGACTCTAAGGCTTCAATCCCATTTGCCACAGCTAACTCGTAAGTATCTCCATGAGTCCGCCAGCGTTGTCCTGGAAAATCAGGGAATCCTACTAAGAAGCAATCATCTTCATCAGACCACTGAATAATCATTTGGTACTTAAGCTTACTCATCCTTTTCTTTTCCTTCTACTTCCTCAATTGCCTGTTTCACTTCCTTCTCTTGGTAGCGTTTAACATCTGCTCCGTCTTTGCCTTAAATCGTGATTTTTCCACTATAGAGGGGATGCACCCAGTTAGTATGATTTCCTTTTCCTGGGACTTCTGTAAAACCTACTTGGGAAAGCATTTGCTTCAGTTCCCAAATTTTTTTAGGCATTAATTTTCTTAAAAAATGCAATCGCCACAGTAAGAAACAATCGTTCAAAGTTTCCTTGCTGTCTATCCAAAAAATCTAATCATTGATTAGATTTTTGTTTATGCATTGACTTGTTTACTATACTAGCCCTTGTCAATAACAGGGGCGACATTACCAAGTTGGGTCGCTAAACAAATTAATTGTCAATTCCTCGCGTGGCGGTACTCCGCTAATACAAGCGCGAACGATCTCTCCATCCTCTAATTCGACGGTGCAAGCGTGACAAGACCCCATGAGACAACCGGTGGGAATAAATACCCCAGCCCGGTCTGCTACATCTAAGAGGGCTTCTCCCACTTCGGCATCTACTGTGACATCATCTGGTAAAAAACGGACACGAACTATCATCAATGTTACGCATTTAATAGAGTTGTCATTTATCAGTTGTCCTTTGTCCTTTGCAAATGACTAATGACATTTCAAGGAATTTTAGCTTAAGACAAAAACAGGCTTAAGTCTAAATGGCTTTCAACTTCAATGGCTAGAGAGTCTAAAATCTGCTCTCGCTGTTCTCGATAGTTAGCAACACCGGTAGGCAAAGATTTTAAACCCCGCTGTTGACGGAGGCGATTTAACCAAGCGCGTCGCCAAGGGCCATTGTCAAAAAGCCCGTGCAGGTAACTTCCCCAGACTGATTGACAACTATCCACTAACCCTAAATTAATATCATCAAATAGGGCATGGTACGATTGGGGATCTATGCCTTGCTGTTCGATGCGCGATCGCCCTTGATGGATTTCAAAGCCATTAACTGGCAAGCCTTGTTGGGGATAATTTGAGCTAACTTGGCGCTGGCGGGCGATTTTTTGCCCTGTAATAACAGTTCTGATTGGTAAAAGATTTAACCCTTGAAATCTGCCAGCTTGTCCCTCTATCCCTTCGGGGTCGGCGATGATTTGACCGAGCATTTGATAGCCACCGCAGATACCTAAAACCGTTCCCCCAGAAGCAGCATAGTTTTGAATAGCTTCTGCCATACCACTTTTTTGCAGCAGTAGCAAGTCAGCAATTGTGGTCTTTGTACCTGGGATAATCACGGCATCAGGATGTCCTAAATCTTGCTTAGGACTTAAGTATTTAATTGAAACTGTACTTTCTGATTCCAGTGGGTCAAAGTCGGTGAAATTGGCAATTCTTGGTAAGCGGATAACGGCAATGTTGAGGTCAGTTTGGGCTTTATTCGTGGACGATTGACGCTCTAGCAGGTCAAGAGAATCTTCTGCTGGAAACATTTCTTGCAAGTAAGGTATAACACCGATAACGGGGATACCTGTGCGTTCTTCTAACCATTTTATCCCCGGATCTAAGAGCGATCGCTGCCCTCGAAACTTATTAATTACTATACCTTTAATTAAGGCGCGTTCATCTGGTTCCAATAACTCTAGAGTGCCTACCACATGCGCAAAAGCACCACCCCGGTCAATATCAACTACTAACATAGTTGGTGCATTTAAATATTTTGCCACCCGCATATTAGTTAAGTCGCGGTGCTTGAGGTTAATCTCTGCTGGACTACCAGCACCTTCACAAACCACCAAGTCAAATTCTGTTCCTAAATGCTGTAGCGATTCTTCAATTGTCCGCCACCCCAATTCAAAATATTGCTCGTAGTAATCTGAGGCACTCACTTTACCTACAGACCTACCTTTAATAATTACTTGAGAAGTCATATCCCCTTGGGGTTTGAGTAAAATTGGGTTCATTTCTACCCAAGGCACGACTCCCGCAGCCCAAGCTTGCACTGCTTGAGCATAGCCAATTTCTCCACCACTGGCAGTGACATAAGCATTTAAAGCCATATTTTGACCTTTAAAGGGAGCCACTCGCCAACCACGCCGCGACAGAATGCGACAAATAGCTGTAGTTAAAAGTGATTTCCCTGCATGGGATGTTGTCCCCACTACCATAATTGATTTCATAGTTGCTATCACTTAGTTTTTCAAGATACAGAGTTAATTTTTAGGAGCGAACAACAAAGGAGCAGCACTTCGGCTACGCTCAGTTACCGGGGAGATGAGTAAGCAGGGGAGCAGAGGATTAAGTAGTAGCAAGTCTTTCCCCTCTGCACCTCTGCCTCTTGTACCCAATGCCCACTATAACCATCACAACTTGCAGTTAGATGGTTATGGTAAAGACTTCATGAATAGATATGATGTTTCCGTGTATATTGTTCCCTTTGATTCCTTAATCCTAACTCTTGGATTTTTTATTCTAAAAAGGTATCCGTAACCAACGAATCACTGCATCATAGAAACGATCGCGCCATGAAGGAGTACGCCAATTTTTCCCCTGGTATTGTTCTACTAACTGGCGTCCCAAGGGAGTGAGACGAAAACTATCTGTAATTCCCTGACCATCGACTTCTCGGCGCAATACACCTACTTGAATCAACCAGCCCAAAGCGTCATCACAGGCTAATTCTGATAAAGGGCGTTTAGTATAGCCCTGCTTGAGTCCATTTTCCAGAGCGATCGCAGTTACTGATACACTCTGGTGGCCCATCACTTCAAATAAAGATACATTAAAAGGCGAACACACTAGCGATCGCTCGGCTCTTTCTACTGTGCTTTGAGGATAGACAAAAATATTTGGGTTTTGGGAATCAACAACAGCCATTGTGTATTGCTATAAATTTTTTTTCTAACAAAGATTAATTTAAGAATATATTTTTTCTTGTACCGAATACCCGATTAAACCAAAATTAGTTACCTAAAGTGTATTTATCCTATTTTTTAGTAATTATATTTAAACATTATAAATTAATGTAAAATTTCAAGTGCATCAACAATCTGAAACAGGAAAGGTTAATTATGCCTCTAGCAGTTGGTACGGATGCACCTGCATTTACCGCCAAAGATACAAACGGCAACACAGTCTCGCTATCTGATTTTGCCGGAAAGACGGTTGTTTTGTATTTTTACCCCAAAGATGACACGCCAGGCTGCACCAAACAAGCCTGTAGTTTTCGGGATGCCCAGTCTCAATATCAAGGTAAAGATATTGTCATCTTGGGAGTCAGTGCAGATGATGAAGTCTCCCATCAAGCATTCACCCAAAAATATAATTTGAATTTTCCCCTACTGGCTGACAGTGACAAATCCCTAATCAAAGCTTTTGATGTGGATGGCGGCGGTTATGCCAAGCGCGTCACTTACGTAATTGACCCCAGCGGCAAAATTACCCATGTTGACAGTGCTGTAAATACCACCACCCATGCTAGCGATGTTTTAGCTGCACTTGGGCTGATCTGATAATTCAGGATTTTTTCAATAGTCTTAGCCCCAAGCCTCTAGAGGCTTGGGGTTCTTTGTTTGATTCAGTTACCTGATGGTGGTGTAATCAATGGCGGCGCAACTGATGGTTGTGTAACCGTTGGCAAACTGAGGGTTGGTTGCTGTTGTTGACCTTGAATTAGTTTTTGTTGCCTTGCTTTAAAGGCTGCTGCTGCTGAGTTTAGTTCTTCGTTCTGTTGGTTAGAATCCCAGTTGAGAGTGCCGAAGTTTGCTCGATGAATCAGATCGAACATATTGAAATTGTCTGAGTTGGAACGGGCGAAAGGATCGGTATTTTGGTCTGTTGTACTATTGCTGGGGAAAGCATCCGCTGGGCTGCTGACTTGAGCGGAACTTGGTTGAGCCATGAGCAAGGAAGCAAAGCTAATTCCTGCTGCTGTAGCTACAAAGAATCTAGTAATTTGTAAAAATGGTTTTTTCATGGGTTTTGACCCTACCTAAAATTTATCTATTCTATCTTTTTAAGCCAGAGTCCGCCGCAGTTGGGGTTGAATACTCACTAAGGCGACTAGGGCAAAGCCAAACAACACCAGCAATGCTCCCCCAAAGGTAACATCGCCCCAAGGAGCTTGCATCACTACACTACTTAGTTCCCAATTACTGTGGAAATAGAGATAGCGAATTGGTTCAATCGCATAGCTGAGAGGATTCAAAGTAGCCACAATCTGCAACCACTGAGGCATGAAGGATAGAGGTGCTAAAGCTGTACTCGCAAACAATAGTGGTAGGTTAGTGACGAAAATCACTGCAATCAATTCAATGTGTCCGGGTAAAGCAAAAGCTAAACCGAGGGAGATGGCTGTTACACCCAAAGCTAAGAGTAAGACAATTAGAGCGATCGCACTTAAACCCGCTACATCGGGTAGTCCAGCCCCCAAAAATGCCGCTGCTGCTACAATCACCGCTGCTTGCAACAAACTTTGGCTGATGATAAAGATTGCTGAGGCAAAGACAATGGAAAACCGCGATGCTAACGGTGCTACCAGCAAACGATTCAAAAAGCCGAATTCGCGGTCAAACATCACTGGTAAACCAGCATTTAGCGCCCCAGCAAAGGCTGTAAACACAATGATGCCAGCAGCCAAAAATTGACCGTAATTTGTTGTATTGCCAAATATGCCCTTGGGAGCATTTTGGAACAAAGCACCAAATAGCACTAACCACATTACTGGCTGAATAATTCCAGCAACTAAAGACGAGGGACGGCGTTGCAACTGAATAAACAAGCGACGAGTTAAAGCCAACGTCTCTTGTACCAATTCACCGAAAAAGTTAGGTGCAGTATTAGCATCTGCTTGTGGGGATGCTAGCGGCTGCCAATTGATATCAGATTTAGGAGTAACACTCATAGTAATTTTGGATTTTAGATTTTGGATTTTAGATTGGAGATTGGGATTAGGGGAGAGGTGACAGGTGACAGGGAATAATCTGTACCCTGTAACCTGTCACCTATTCCCTTCTTAACTCCCCATTCCCTATCTCATATTCTGCTTCTTCTCAGCTTTGGGATCGCGGGTGGCGACGGCTGCCAGTTCTGCATCCAATAAGGTGCGTCCTGTGGCAGCCAGATAAACGTCATCGAGGCTGGGGCGAGATTGGGCGATGCCAAATATGGGCAAACCCGCAGTATTCAGCGCTTGCTGTATGTTAATGAGAACATCATTTTGAGGTGTTACTACTAAGTTGAGTGAATTACCTTGAGCGCTGTTGATGATAACTTCTTGGACAAAGGGTAAAGGTTTCAGGAGGTTTTTAGCTTTTTCAGCTTCCTCAATGGGGGAAAATTCGCGGATTCGCAAGGTGATGCGATCGCCCCCTACTTGATCTTTCAATTGCGAAGGTGTACCACTGGCAATTACAACGCCGCGATCTATAATTGCCACGCGATCGGCTAAAGCGTCAATTTCTTCTAAATAATGGCTGGTAATTACTACCGTCGTCCCAGAGGCGCGTAATTTTCTGAGGAAATCCCATACCACAAAACGGGTTTCTATGTCAAGTCCTACAGTTGGCTCGTCTAATACCAAAACATCCGGTGCATGGAGCAATCCAGCAGCCAAGTCTAGGCGCTTGCGTAAACCGCCTGAGTAGGTTCCTGTCTTTTTGTTGGCGTATTCTTGCAAACCGAGTAAGTCTAATACCGTTTCAATACGCTGTTTGGCTACTGCGCCTGGAAGGTGATAAAGTGCTGCTTGCAATTGCAGCAGTTCTTTTCCAGTCAACACCTTATCTATAGCGACTTCCTGAGCTACATAGCCTAGTCGTTGTCTTGCAACTCTGGGATTATCTAATACAGAGATGCCAGATACTTCGATTTTGCCAGCATCCGGTGTGGTCAGCGTACACAAAGCACGCAAGGTAGTAGTTTTCCCAGCACCATTGGGGCCAAGTAAACCAAAAATTTCTCCTGGTTCTACCTGAAAGGAAACATCCTGGACGGCAACCACTGTACCGTAGCGCTTTTGCAAATTTTGAATGAAAACGGCGGGAGCCATGACAGCCGATCCCCAACTATACAAATCTCAATAAAGTCTATCTTTATTGTAGAAGGTAGAGAGCAAGGAAATAGCGCATGAGCGAAAATCTGTAAACAAATTCGCGTCATGCGCTATGCTGCCAAAAATTTTTAATTATTCTAAACAAGTTGTTTGATTGCGTTTGTAGCGAAACAAACCAAATACTACAGCAATTAATCCTAAAGCTGAAAGATTTGCAGGCTCTGGAACCTGAACACGAGTGGGAGGCTTAGGCGGATTGTAGTACTTTGTTGGGACATCTGGCAGATCGCCATTAAATAGATAGTTGTGAGACTCACCATTTCCTGTCAAAGAAGCTACCACTACATTGCCGTTAACTTGACCGTTATTGAAATTGAAATTAGCCAAAGGCGCAAGAATACTACCTTGGATGCCAATTCCACTAGCAGTTAAGTTTGTCGCTTCATAGAAGTTGTAGATTACTTTTTGTTTATCTGCGCCAATGATATTAAATCCAAAGTTTTGTAGTGACACATCCTTACCGCTGATATTGACAACGATAGTTGAATTTGCATCCCCTTTAATTTCAAAATAGTTGGTCTTAGAGACAGATGAGCCTGCAAGGTTAAAAACATTGAAAGCAGTACCACTGCCACTAAGGTTAATAGCACCCCAAGGTTGAACTGTTGTATTACCAGTAGGAGTCAAGGTTGCCAAATATTCAGATAACCCTCGAAGTTGTTTCCCAGCTTCATTGAAGTCGATGGGATTACCTTGGCTGAGAGTTCCTTGGGGAAATCCCACATTGCTGGATACATTGGCGCTGCCTCCATAGACAGCATTACCGTGGTAGACTTGACCGTTGCTTAAAGTTAAATTCTGTCCAGCGACTACTACGTTGCCGCTATTACCAGAAAGTTTGCTTCCAAGTCCGCCGACGAAATTTATGTTACCGCCAGCAGCAACTTTTCCTTCGATATCTGTATATTTTTGAGAGATATCTCCCAAAACAAATACATTGTAATCAGAGGCAGCGCCTAACTCAACTGCATTCGCTTTTGCTGAGAAACCCAGCGCTAGAGTGAATACAATCGGAGCTGCTACTTGCCCCCAAATATAATAGGTTTTTGATTTCATCTTATAGTTTAGGAATCATCAAGACGATCCTATGGGTATAAATCAAAGATTGCACTAGTCTACTAGCTATTTTTATTGAAGTTTCACATTGGTATAAATACTGTATATTTTTCCCTAACTCATCTGAAAAACCGCACATTTACTATTGACTTCATCAATTAGACTTTTATGAAGAATTCAATAGTTATAACGTTATTTCACAACTTTCAAACTTTTGAGGCTAATGTCATTGCAACCGCTGATAAATCCCCCCATAGCCTGGATTTGTTGTAGGTATTCAAGGACTAATTTGGTGATGGCTTCTCCCGGCATTAACACAGGAATTCCTGGAGGATAGGGACAAACGATTTCAGCACATATGCGTTTATTGGTTTGTGTCAAAGGTAGTATCTCACTAACAGCAAAAAAAGCTTCACGCGGAGAAAGTTGTAAAGCATAATTTAGTGTTCTGTCTAGATTTAGCCAAACCTGGTTTTTAACAGTCAAGTTGCTTCGTCGATATTCTTTGGCGAGGGAGGTGAAACCTTGCACTAATTGTTCAATATCGGCTGGAGTGTTGCCCAAACTAATAATAAAGGTGAGATGTTGTAGTGAGGCGAATTCAGCAGTAACACCTAATTTTTCATCGAGAATCTCATCTGCTTCAAATCCGGTTAAACCTAAACCAGAAACAGTGACAGTTAGTCGCGTTTTGTCTAAAGTTACAAAGCCGGGAGATCCCCCCAAATGAGGCATTTCCAAAACTGATAATCCAGGAATTTGACTGATTTTGGTTCTCGCTTCTTCAGCAAGTTGCAAAGTGCGAGACATCAGCATTTTTCCGTGGAGTGCCATTTGCTGACGCGCTGCATCTAAAGAAGCTAAAAGTAAATAACTAGGACTGGTAGACTGTACGAGTTGTAAAGCTTTACTGATGCGATCGCAATCTATCCTATTACCTTGAACGTGCAGCATCGATGCCTGTGTCATTGCGCCGAGTACCTTGTGGGTAGATTGTACAGTTAAATCTGCACCTGCGGCTAAAGCTGGAGTAGGTAATTCGGGATGAAAGGCAAAGTGTGCGCCGTGTGCTTCATCTACAAGTAGAGGGATATTGTATTGATGTGTGATATTGGCGATCGCACTCAAATCTCCACAAACGCCGTAATATGTTGGGTAAACTGTCAACACTGCTTTAGCGTCTGGATGTTGTTGGAGTGCAGATGCTACAGCGTTGGGTGTGATGCTGTGGGCAATATCTAAAACTGGATCGTATTCAGGATTGAGAAAAATGGGTATTGCACCAGAGAGAATTAAACCTGCGATCGCAGAAGAATGCACATTGCGAGGCAGAATAATTTTATCGCCTGTGCCACAGGTAGCGAGAATTGCCGCTTCAATTCCACAGGTAGAACCATTGACAAGGAACCATGTTTGCGAAGCACCAAACGCCTCAGCCGCCAGTTGTTGTGCTTCTTGAATAACGCCTTGGGGTGCAAAGAGATTATCTAAATCTGCTAATTCGGTTAAATCAGCGCGAAAGACGGCTTTACCAAGTAAGTCAGCCAAGGGTTGAGAAATTCCCTCACCTAGTTTATGTCCTGGGGTGTAAAAAGGCGCGTGAGGTCTTGCTGCATTAGCTTTTAAGGCATCTAATAAAGGTATTTGGTTTTGATTGAGCATTTTTGGAAAAACGAACCGTTAATGATAAAAATTGAAATCTGTTAGGGCATATTCATAGACCATGAAATTACCCAAAGCTACTGCTAATAATCTTTATCCACGTTTGATTACTGCATTTCTGAAGTTAAATGAAAAAAGTTAAACTTTTGGATACTATTGCCACACTCAAGCCTATTCCCATTGAGAGATTACAATTAGTGGAAGAAAATTATACTTCTATCGAAAGCTTACCCAGCGGACAAGTTGGGACAATTGTAGAAGTGTATGAGCAAGAAGAATATCATTATTTAGTCGAGTTTGCTGATACCCAAGGCTCTGAATATGCAATGGCGACTTTGAGAGCAGATGAAATCTTAGTTTTACATTATGATTTGGCAATTGCCTAAATTTTTATACAGAATACTTATGCTTGCGTTAAAATCCTTAAGTCCTGTGTAGCTGACTAGATGAGGCCCTATCATCAAATCCCAATTTTCGAGTGTGGTGAACCGCTAATAGCGATTCCTTTAGAATTGTTTGCGGTGGAATCTCCCCATCCTTATGAAAAATTAGGTGCGCCTTATGGCGATCGCTCCCCCTATTATCTCCGTCAAAGCGTTATTGAAAATTTGCTCCAAGCGCAAAATTATCTTAATCTTCTGCATCCTAACTGGCATATCCAAATTTTTGATGCCTATCGCCCGATCGCAGTTCAGCAGTTTATGGTAGATTACAGCTTCGCCCAAGCAGTGCAGGATAGAGGACTGACTAAGGTGGAATTATCCCCAAACCAACGCCAAGAAATTTGGGAAGCGGTTTATGCAATTTGGGCTGTACCAAGTTTCGATGAAAAAACTCCCCCTCCTCACAGTACGGGTGCGGCGGTGGATGTAACGCTGGTAGATGATGCAGGGCAAATAGTGAATATGGGTTCGCCGATTGATGAAATGTCAGAGCGATCGCATCCCGATTATTATGCCAATAGCGACGACTCAGAAACGCAAAAGTATCATGCTCATCGTCAACTATTGCGAGATGTAATGTTAAAAGCTGGCTTTCAACGCAATCCTAGAGAGTGGTGGCATTTTTCTGTCGGCGATCAAATGTGGGCTTGGCTGAACAATGAATCTAATCCAGCCAATCCTGTCACAGCACGTTATGGACGGCTTACATAGATGCGTTATCACAAAAGAATTCAGAAGTCAGAAGTCAGAATTCAGAATTGAATTGGAGTCTGACTGGCAGACTTGCTCAATCTAATGCTGAATAAATGGTGAAACTAAATGCTAAATCTTTCTTGCGGAATCCATAAGGAATAAATAAGCGTTCATCCCACACTTTCTTCTTCTGACTACTGAATTCAGACTACTGAATACTTCTTCAAGCATCTTGAGGATTTAACTCTTTTAACTCGTCGGTGGTGTAAGTACCAATGGGAGTCCAAACTAGATAGGGAAGGAGTAACAGCGCCGCCATTAAAGAAATCGGTAAAACGCAGATTGCCAGGACAACGCCTGAAATCAAACCTATCAGCCCAAGAATTTCCCCAGCTTTGAGACTGCGAAACCTGAGCATTATAGGTATGTAAGCGACGGTGATAATTTCCACCAAAAGATACAAAGCCATTAGTAGCCAAGTAATAATGCCTCCGGGATTTTTTTCCCAGACAATATAAGCTGAAGCTGCACCGCAAATAAAAATCACAGTCCAGATGACCGGAATCAGTGGCTCAAAAACTAGCCAGCGAGGGCGACTTAACTTTGCAAACCATTTAACATCACGCGGCGTGATTAAGAAACTCCCAAGGGCGATGAAGAAAGTTACAGCCCCAATTATTATCCAAGATGGAATCATAATGCACTCAAGCTTTGTGTGTTTTGTCAAGTCATACACTGCAAGTGTGACAATTTAGGCTAGATGTTTAATCATTCTCTGGTGCGATTCTTAGGCATCTTGAGGATTGAGACGGATCATCTGCCAAGTGGTATAAGTACCAATGGGACTCCAGAGCAAATAAGGAACTAGTAATAGGGCTGCCCAACCAGAAAAACCTAAGACTGCAAGTATTAATAAAGCACTAATTATCAAACCTGTGCCACCGAGAATTGTGCCCACTTTCAGACTGCGAAGCTTAAACATTACAGGGGTATAGGCAATGGTAACTATTTCTAATAGCAGATATAAACCCATGATTAACCAGGTTGAGGTGCTTCCTGGGTCTTTTTCCCAGACAATATAGGCTGACCAAGCACCGCAAATAAATATTACAGTCCAAATAATCGGAATTGCGCCCTCAAAAGTTAGCCATCTTGGTCGTTGTAAACGCTTGAACCATTGGCGATCGCTAGGCGTAATCACGTTCGCGGCTAAAGCAACCAAGAAAGCTACGCCCCCAATCACCATCCAAGATTTAATCATGCCCGTTAGTCCTTTACAAGCGCTATTTATCGCTTAATATCACTCTTTATAGTGTGATTTTGTCAATTTAATTGCTAATTACTCATCATCCCTGAGTTTGAAACCTTCACATCGTTTGGCTGGATTTTAAATTATGGGCATTGGGAATGGGGCATCGCTACTGTTTTGGAGGCGTTGGCGCAGCCCGCCGCAGGCATCGCTTTATACAACAACTCTATTTTTTAAAAGCAATTGAAGCTTAGGAAAGACACGATGAGGCTGTCGGCGCTATGTTTTGTTCATCCAACTATGAGCTAAAAGAGGCAGAAGGGTAAAACCTTTAAACCTATGTAATTGTTAGTGAACGGAGTTATAGATGTATCTATACTCAGTTTTATTGTTGAGTAATTGGTAGCCTACTATAAAGTATTATCCACATCTCTTGAATCCTCCTGCTGTTCCTCAATTTCCAAATCTAGAGCAAACATCAAAGCTTGTTTGATTTTGAGTAATGTTTTATCTGGCAATTTGCCGAGTTTACGTTCCAGTCTTGCAGCAGGAATTGAACCTAGACCTTGAACATTAGCGACAGAGCCTTGTTGTAAAAACCGCAATGCAGGCAGTTCAACTTCGTATGCGCTACCCCTATTTTGCGTAGTTACTGGTACATACAGAACTAAAGCGCGGGGTGGAGTGGGATCATAGCGAGACACAACGATAACAGGACGCGTCTTGGCTGCAAGTCCTAAATCGACTAGCCACACTTCACCAGGTTTCGGGTTCATCAATCAAATCCAATACTTCTTGTTCAACCACTCTCGAACGAAGAATATCTAGAGCATCCTGGTCTGCCAGTTCAATAATCTCTGCAAGGCATTGTCGCACTTGTTGAGCAATGTCAGGTTGCCATTGACGTAGTTTTGTGTCGAGTTCTTGGACTAAAGCATCCATTTCAAGTTTCCATAACAAAATGTCGTATTTGCTTCTATATTAAGGTATATGCTAGGATTTCCGAGACGACGAAAGTTAGGATCAGATCAACAATTAATAATTCGATTGAACAATAACCTCTAAAGCATACTATTGTACCAATTAAAGGTGCGATCGCTTCCAGAGGTTATTTTTATGGTTGTTGAAAAATCTTTTTAGTTTAATTGAGCGTAATATTCTTCGCAACACCGTTGCTATGTTCAGGCTTGTTTTGACTTAGCGGTAAAGACTCTTGAGAAAGGGATTCTAAAAATTTAACTGCTTTTAGTAAAGATTCTCCCGATAATTCTTCTAGCAGTGTTATTCCTCTTGAGCGAATTTCTTCAGGTGGAGTCATGGGCAACTTGACCTCATTTACATCTAGCTTCAACTGTAATCCAAGTTTTTTGTCCTCCTGTCTTCCTAAAGTCTTATCCTTGCAGGTTTCTCTCTGTTGTAACTCTGAGCTAGTTATGAGCAGGGGAATTGTGGCGATCTCATAATCATCCGGCTGTAATAATATTTTGAATGCCTGAAAACATCGAGTGAGAGAGTATCGATCAACTTTGTTGCTACAGCTAAAAATCTTACACAGGGTATGAGAGTCTAAACCTGTCTGAACACTCAGATTGATGAGTGTAAATCGCTTGTTGCCGTTGTCATTAAATTCTGTTTGTTGTTTTGCAAACTCAAGTTTATGTAATCCTTTAGGAGTAAGGATAACACCACGTATGCGTTGTTTTGGAAGCATAAAAAACAGTTAGATTTGATTTACGCAACACTTTAGGCAAAAAAGAGAGTCAGCCGAGAGGGAAAATCACGACTTACAATGAGCATCCGGTTTTGGCAGATAGTTTTTTTATACAACCCATATAAGGGTGCTTATTATAATATTTCTTCCAAAAGTGGATGCGCCGAAGTTACACTCGCAGTAGTTCAATTTCAGGAATGTTATTCAACAGTAAATTTTTGATAGTTAGAGTATATGGATATCAGATGGAGATTGAACAGAGTATAACGGACAACAATTGTAACTTTAACTACTACACTTTAAAAAATACGTATATTTAATACTATGTAACTAAATTGGCTTTGCTAAGTTTTAGATAATTTTGCCTTCTTTTGAACTAAAAATCAATATTTTACTTTGCCAAAAACTCTTAATTTATCCTGCATTTATGCAACTCCCAATGTTGCTATCTGATTTGCTCAATTTCTCAGTTGTTGAAGAAATTGCTACTGATGATTTAGAGCGACAATTGTAATAATTCTTAAATTACCTGTGCTTAAGTTGGCAAACTTCCATTGCTTTAGAGATATTGCAAAGTGCATTATCTTAACTATTAAAACTCACTATTAATCTATCGGGTATTAATAATGACGTTACTACTTAAAGAGGTAAATCATAAGTACCTGAGCAAAGTTGATTGCACATTTTTTAGATATTTTTGATTTGACTGCCACTGTCAATTTACTTTTTGATTTTAGGACATAAATAAATGCACAAAACTTTAAAAAGATTTACAACTATTTTATTATTGAGTTTTTTCTTAATTGTTTCTATTAACTTTGCAGTAATCGCCCAAGATACCCAAAATAAATCTCAAAAACCTATCTTCCTTCTTTCGTCTATAGACTTATGGAACTTGCAAGACCTATTACGAATTGTATTTTTTTTTAATTATACTCGTTTTGAGTATAATTATATTTTTCAGATGTACAGATGCTTTCCGTAGTCCAGGAAAAGAAGGTTATTACTATGATCAAAATAAAGATGAGCTTGTTTCTTGTTCCCCGGACAAAAAAAATCCATTTAGCTTATCACTATCACAATTCGCGTGGTGGACATTTATAATTATTGTCTCTTATTCCGCTATTTTCTTATTCACAGGAAAATTCACAAATATCTTCAGTAGTTCAGCAACTATCTTATTAGGAATTAATGCTGGAACACCATTGATTAATTCACTTATTGATGAGAGTAAGCCTGAGATTAAACAAAAAGGATCTGCAAGAACTAGTGAAAGTTTTTTAAAGGATATTCTATCGGATGGTAATGGATTTGATTTTCATAGGATTCAGGTAGCTCTATGGACATTGGCACTAGGATTGGTCTTTATTTATGAAGTCATAAATTCTGGTAAAATGCCAGAATTTGATTCATCACTTCTAGCATTACAAGGAATCAGTTCAGCTACTTTTATTGGACTTAGAACGACGGAAAAGCAACAAAATAAAGAACCCAAAACTTCAAATAAAAATCTTGATCAAATAAATCAAGACTCAGATCCAGAATAACTAAATTATTAGTTAAATGAGCTTTTAATTTCAAATATTATAACCAAAACTAATGACCGATTGTAATGCAGAAAAATCTCAAATTAAGATTCAAGTATTGATTTCAATACTCGATTTTTGCAGTAAGTTAGCTATCGTACTTGTTGCAATTAGATGGGTGACAATCGATCTTCCTGGACAACAAAAAGAAAGCGAAAACAAAGCTTGGCAATCAATAATTGCCTCTAAAAAGTTCATACAAGAAGAAGAAAAAAACAATGTAGAGCTAAGAAAAGATAATAAATCCTATATCAATAATTATGGAATTAAAAATGCTCTCGAATCTTTAACAGAAGTTTGTAAGTATGGTGAGGGCTTAGATTTTGCAATTCCCTGGAAAGATGACTTTATAGCAAGTACATTGGAAGGTATGAAATATGCTTTAGGGAAGCGCACTAGTTGTGTTTATCTATCTTACATAAAGCTAGATTCCTTAAATCTGGCATATATTCAGTTAGAAGGAGCAAGGTTAGCAAATGTTAGCTTTGAAGACGCTAACTTGTTTCAAGCAAACCTCAAAAATGCCGATCTTCAAAATGCTGTTCTTACAAACGCTAATCTCAAAAATGCTAATCTTGCAGGTACTAATCTTGCAGGTGCTAATTATGATGTGACGAAAATGCAAAAACCGAGTGTTTTTTTGTGTAAGACTGTTATGTATGATGGAACAATCTCGTATCCAGATGATGAGTGCAAACAAAAATTTGAGGATTGGAAAAAAAGCCTCAAATCAAAAAAATAATAGATTATCCACTGAAATCGTCTATGAGTCAAGAAATATAAAAACTTAAAAATAGCCAAACATTGCACTCTTTTGCTACTTGAATTGAGGACACTTAGCAAGATCCCGCAGGGTGTCTACAAAGAGTAAAAATCACTTTTTTGATTTTTAGTAAATGCGATCGTATAAAATTGTGTCGCAGTAGAACTTTTGGATTTTTTTGGGATGGTAGTATGATTAAATTGTATGTACAACTTTATTTTTTCCAAAGTGTTGAGTAGCTAACGACAGAATCGTGCTTTGTCGGTGATAAAATTATACACTTTTTTATTTGCCTACACGTTTAAACGCTACTACAAGCTAATGTACAATTACTCATGATTTTTTGAGTACTACCTCAAAAAAAACCTTTATTTAAAAGTTGCGCGATGACACAGACAACTACAGAGCGTCTATACTCTTTTGAAGAATATCTCGCTTATAACGATGGTACTGATAGCCGTTATGAACTGGTGGATGGGAAACTAGAACGCATGAATCCACCAACTTTTAGACATTTACTACTTGCTAAATTCCTTGAACAGACATTTGACACAGAAATCAATCGGTTGAGTTTACCTTGGCTATGTTTTAGAGAAGCAGGGGTAAGAACGGGATGGCGGAAGTCAAGATTACCTGATGTTTATGTTGTCACGGCTGAACAGGTAATAGAATTCCTTGATGAGTCTGCTGTTTGTCAGTCTGCGCCGATATTAGTAGTGGAAGTTGTCAGTCCTGATTCAATAAAACGCGATTACCGATATAAACGTTCTGAATATGCAGCGTTAGAGATTCCTGAATATTGGATTGTAGATCCAATAGAGTCAAAAATTACGATTTTATTGTTGTCAGAAGGATTGTACGAGGAAAAAGAGTTTAGCGGGAGTCAGCAAATTGTATCTGTAACTTTCCCCGAAATTGCACTTACAGTTGAACAAGTTTTGTCTGCGGGTAATGTTAGTTAAAAAATAGACCATCCCTTCTGCTAGTTATGACAAGACCGTAAAACTCTGGGCTTACTTAAATAACTTAGAGGATTTAATTGGATACAGTTGTGCTAACTTACGTGGTTATTTACACTCACCCAATGTAAGCCGCACTTTTGGGAAACTTTCGAGGCGATCGCTCAAATCCAAAATCCTCAATAAAATAGAGAAAGTAAGGGGCTAAAATCCTTCGTATCAGCATTTTTAACAAACAATCTCTGAGACAACTAAAGCTAGGATAAGAAGGTAGTCTGTTGCAGACAAGCTAACTATATGACATCCACATCGCGTGTTGTTCATAGCGACCCCGATATATTGGGGGGAACTCCTGTTTTTGTTGGTACTCGTGTGCCGATAAAAACCTTGCTTGATTATCTAGAAGCTGGTGACTCACTGGATGAGTTTTTAGATCACTTTCCCAGTGTCAGCCGTGAGCAAGCGATCGCTACTCTAGAATTAGCAAAGGAAATGCTAACCGCCTATGCGAATTCTGCTTGATGAGTGTGTTCCACGACCCTTAAGGCGTGAACTCACTGATTATGAGGTACGCACAGTTGTGGAAATGGGATGGTCAGGCAAAAAGAATGGTGAACTTTTACAACTGATGATCCAGGAGAGTTTCACGATTCTCCTCACAACAGACCAAAACTTACGATATCAGCAAAACTTGCAACAGGCTGGAGTTGCGGTCGTTGTTCTAGTAGCATCTAGTAATCGCCTACCTGATTTGCTTCCATTGATACCCAATGTTCGCAGTGTCTTAGCAACAATCGCTCCGGGTGTGGTTGTTGAAATAGCAGATTTTTAACGTGAGCTTTATGCAATAACTCTATTCTTTTTGATGATGAAATCTAATTCCTAAAAAGATGTCGTAAACAAACTCAAAAAAGTCCTTTTTCTGCAACAAGCCTGAAGTTTGATAACATCCTTTTTCATCTAACAGTGGCTTCATTACATAGTACGCGGGTTGGTAATTATACCAGGGAATAGAAGGCCACAAATGATGAATTAAGTGGTAATTCTGTCCCATAATCAAGATATTGAGAATCGGGTTAGGATAAACACGAGCATTTTTCCAGCGATCGCGCTCGGCAAAAGGACGATGGGGCAAATAGTCGAAAAATAATCCTAGCGCTATGCCCACCACAAAAGCCGGTAAAAACCAAAAATTCAGAATATAACCCAAAAAGTGGTACTGCACTGATATATAAACAATTACACCGATAATTAAACGGCTGATGAACCATTCTAGTAGCTCATATTTACGCCACAGTCGCCGTTGAAAGAAAAACACCTCGTGGTACAAAAACCGCACTGCAATCAGCCACAGAGGCCCGCCCGTAGAGACATAATGATCTGGGTCGTCTTTAGGATGATTGACATGTCCATGATGCTGTAAATGTACCCGCGTAAATACCGGAAAAGCAAAAGCTAGCATCAACGCACTGCCATGCCCTAACATTGCATTCATCACCCGGTTGCGATGGGCAGATTGGTGACAAGCATCATGAATTACCGTTCCAGCACAATGCAAGGCAATAGTATTAACGCAAAAGCATAGCCAGTGCGGCCATTCCCAAAGCCAGTAACCAAAGTTGGATAACACCAGCATGGATACAGCTACAGAAAACAACAGCAGCGTCGGATTCAAATCACCAGGAGGCGCTAAAAATTCCTTGGGTGGGATTGTCAGTGGCTTTTGTGCCTCCGATGCGATCATCTTTGAGATTGACTCCTTCTTGAGCAGACATTACGAATATACGATAAATATTATTGAATAATAAAGTTTTGCAAATTTTTGTATAGCAAGATTTATCCACAGCTTTGCATATCAGCAGATGAATAACGCTATGATTCCAGACGAAGCCTAATCTTTGCTGATAAGTGAGGTATGACAATCGGCAAAAAGTTTATGGAACAAACTCCTTCGTCCGGAGGATGGATACAAGATTGATGTAGTATATCTAGTCTATCCCACAGCCCCGACTCTCCCATAAACCCTCATCTAACTGCTTATATCTTATTGATATAGCAGTGACTGAAAAGGAGATGCCACTTAAGTTACGATGACTTCCCAGATAGCTCCCTAACTTCAGCCCCTATGCAATTACGAGATTCTCTGCGCCGGACAAAAATTGTCGCTACTATTGGCCCCGCCACTAGCAGTCCTGAAATGCTCAAGGCGATTATTGAAGCGGGAGCCACGACGCTGCGGCTAAACTTCTCCCACGGAACTCATGCCGACCATCAGCGTAGTATTCGCTTAATTCGGCAAACCGCTTTTGAATTAAATCAGCCAGTAGCTATTCTCCAAGACTTGCAGGGCCCAAAAATTCGCTTGGGGAAGTTTGACAATGGGTCTATAGTTTTGGCAAAAGGCGATCGCTTCACCTTGACAAATCGTCCAGTAGTCGGTACTCAAGAAATTAGCTGTGTCACCTACGATTATTTAGCCGAAGAAGTCCCAGTTGGGGCAAAAATTCTCCTCGATGATGGACGAGTAGAAATGGTTGTAGAGGAAATTAACCGGGACAAAGGTGATTTGCATTGTCGCATCACCGTGCCTGGTAAACTTTCTAACAACAAAGGCGTAAACTTCCCTGGCGTTTACCTGTCAATTAAGGCAATGACCGACAAAGACCGAGAGGATCTAATGTTTGGTCTAGATCAGGGTGTCGATTGGGTGGCACTTTCCTTTGTCCGCAATCCCCAGGACATGATCGAAATTAAAGAACTAATTTCCAGTACAGGCAAGCAAGTGCCAGTGGTTGCCAAAATTGAAAAGCACGAAGCCATTGAACAAATGGAGGCGATTCTGGCTTTATGTGATGGCGTGATGGTTGCCAGAGGCGACTTAGGGGTGGAACTGCCAGCAGAAGATGTGCCGGTACTGCAAAAGCGGCTAATTGCAACAGCAAATCGCTTGGGAATTCCGATCATCACCGCTACCCAGATGTTAGATAGCATGGTGAGCAATCCCCGTCCTACTCGCGCTGAAGTATCGGATGTGGCCAATGCGATTTTAGACGGTACAGACGCGGTGATGCTCTCCAATGAAACCGCTGTGGGTAGCTTCCCTGTAGAAGCAGTGGCGACGATGGCGCGAATTGCCGAACGTATGGAGCAGGAAGAAGCCCAACACTTAAACCTACGTTCTACAAGAGATGCCCGACGCTCCATTCCCAATGCCATTAGTCAAGCTGTCGGTCAAATTGCCGAACAACTAGGTGCAGCGGCAATTATGACCCTAACCCAAACGGGGGCAACAGCTCGCAATGTCTCTAAGTTCCGTCCTCACACACCAATTTTGGCAGTGACACCCCATGTAAATGTGGCGCGGCAGCTACAGATGGTGTGGGGAGTCAAACCGTTGTTGGTGCTAGGATTACCTTCCACTGGTCAGACATTTCAGGCTGCGATTAACGTGGCTCAGGAACTTAAGTTGCTGTCTCAGGGAGACTTAGTAGTGATGACTGCTGGTACACTCCAGGGTATTTCTGGCTCTACAGATTTGATTAAGGTAGAGGTGGTAACGGCAGTACTAGGTCACGGAATTGGACTGGGACAAGGTTCAGTGAGTGGTCGCGCCCGGGTGGCTAATACTGGTATGGATGTGAGTAACTTTAATCCTGGAGATATTTTGGTTGCACCCCGCACTAGTGCAGATTTTGTTGAAGCAATTCGGAAATCTGCCGGGATTATTACCGAAGATGAAAGTCTCACAAGTCACGCGGCAGTAATTGGCTTGCGTCTCGGTGTACCAGTGATTGTCGGCGTGAAGCAGGCAACGCAGGTGATCCGAGATGGGGCGATTATAACGCTGGATCTGCAACGGGGTTTGATTTACTCTGGGGCGGTGAGAACGGCTTAGGATTGGGGACTGGGGACAGAAGAAGGGAATAGGGTACAGGTTACAGGGGACAAATTATTCCCTGTAACCTGTAACCTCTTACCTAACCCCACATCCCAATCCCTTTATCAAACTGTTGCGATCGCTACCCCAAACCATCCAGCAAAATTTTGCTGCTGTGTGGAGTTAGGATGATCAACAGGTTTTACCTGATAGCGAGTGGGATGTGGTGATGCGAGGGTGATGGAATAAGTACGCAGCTCGTCTTGGTGAAAAACTGCGACTTGAATGGTATCGTTTGGTTGGTAATCTTTCAGGCGATCGCTTAAGCCACCCGCCGTTATCTTAATCCCATCAATTGCTAACAACTCATCACCTGCATCAATTCCCCCTATTTGTGCAGGTGAACCAGTCTCCACAAACTTAACGATCTCCCGCCCATTTTCTGTATTTATTCTCACACCCAGGTAAGGTTCTTCCTGCTGTTCGGCTACCAACTGCAATCCAAAGGGTTCTAAATACTGATTGAAAGGCAAATCATCAGTACTATCAATGTAGCGTTTAAAGAAATCAGTCAAATCGATTCCGGCAACAGATTCGATAACTTCTTGCAACTGTTCTGGGGTATAGCCAATTTCATCTTTCCCAAACAGCTGCCACATTTTCAGCATTACGTCATCGAGGGAACGCTGATTGTCGTGAGTAGAGCGAATCAGCAAATCGAGTAATAACGATACCATTTCTCCTTTTAAATAATAAGAAATTTGGGAATTACCGCTATTGGCATCGGGGCGATAAAGTTTTATCCAGGCATCAAAACTCGACTCGGAAACGGGTTGTACCTTGCGCCCCGGTGTAGTTTCATATCTGGTAATTTCCTTACCCAAGTTATTTAAATACGACTTAACATCATAAATTCCCGCCCGTAAAGGAATTAACAAGTCATAGTAACTAGTAGTGCCTTCACAAAACCACAATGATGGTGTGTAATTTTCTTGGTCATAATCAAAAACCTCTAATGCTTTTGGGCGAATTCGCTTGACATTCCACAAGTGAAAGAACTCGTGTGCAACTAATTGCAGAAAGCGATCGTATTTTTCCTGAGCGCGAAATCCAAAACGCTGGTAAATTAAGGAGCAAGAGTCTTTATGCTCCAAACCGCCAAAAGCTTGGCTAAATAAATGTAGCAGAAACACATATCGTTCATAAGGCAAACCGCCAAACATCTGTGCTTCTACCTGAATAATTTTTTGGATATCAGCAATCAACTGCTGAACTTGATAATTACCTTTCCCCCAGATTGCCAATTCATGGGGTTTTCCTAATACCTCAAATTTATATAATTGGTGGGAACCAATCTCAAATGGAGTATCTACCAGAGTATCAAAATCGCCAGCCAAGAAAGTATTTGTTTCCTCACCAACGGGAGGTAAGGCAGTAGTTACCTGCCATTCCGGGTGTGGTGGTACGATGGTGACGCGAATGGGTTGTTTATCCCAACCTGGTATTCTAAAAAATAGTGCCGCACCGTTGAAATAACCGTGAGTGGTATCTAAATGATTGGTTCGTACCGATAGCTCATTCGCAAAAATGCGGTAACGTATAGTTAATTCCGAAACACCTATTTTGTCTACCTGCCAGTGATTTTTACCGATCTTCCGCCAAGCTAAAGGCTTATCCTCTGCAAAAGCCTCAAAATCCTGTAAATTCTTGGCGTATTCCCGGACTAAATAGGAACCTGGTGTCCAAACGGGCAATTTTAAATCGAGAATCGGTGAGGAATAATCCACAAGGCGTAAAGTCACTTCAAACAGATGGGTTTCTGGTTGGGACATTGCCACCAGGTAATGAATCGTTGACCCAGTTTCCTCAACGTAGGTATTGGGACGAGTTGCTGTTGCTTCAGTCATCTTGTTTGCTGAGGTAATTGTTAATAAGCTACGCCCCACTGCGATCGCGGAGCATCCATAGAAAAGACAGTAATTCGTAGTTAAGACCTTACAGATAAATCCGCTTACTCTCAAATAAAGATTACACTTTATTTATTTTCCATAGCTAAAGTTATAGTACATAAATGCTACACGCAATTTGAGTACTTCAGCGATGTTTAATAGCTGCGATGTCTACGAAGGGCTACGCCAACGCACCAAAAAACCGCACTAGTAAGGCCAAGTCAAAAGTAAGCTGGATGGCGCAGATTCTCCGATTGGAAAACCCATTTTGAAAATATAGTTTTCAGGTACAAACTGTAGATGCTCAAATATAATACCCGTATCCTTGACTTCTCAACAGAAGTCAAAGTTCCATCTACTGAGCATTTATCGAAAATTGAAAATCCATGACCCCTTCCGATCTAAAAGCATATTTAGACAACCTTATCCGTAAAAACTTGCAAATTAGTACGATGATTTGGGGGCCTCCTGGCATTGGCAAATCAAGCATCGTCGGACAGATAGCTCAAGAGTATGATATCGACTTTGTGGATGTCCGCCTCAGTCAACTCGCGCCTACCGACTTGCGCGGTTTACCCGTTGCCGAAGATGGTATCTCCAAGTGGTATCCGCCAGTTCTTCTAAAATACTGACTGGTAGATTCGGATTCTTGGCAACTCCCCAACAAACTTCCCAAGATTCATCATGAGCTAGAGGTAGGTAAGGGAATTTCTGCAACTAGATTGAGATTTTCCAAAAGTAGCAATGGAAACACAGGATTATCTAGCAATTGGGACGGAAATTCTGCTCCCAGTTTCAAAAGTACATCAGATGGGGTGTTGGGGTTGCCTGCAACGGACTGACGGGTTATTTTGTCGGTAGATAATGCCAGTTCCCGCAACAGTTCTGGGTCAGTACTAGGTTCTGCTGCTACTAATTGTGCCTGGGTGACGTTTTTTGTCAGGGGTGGAGTGGTGTCATCCATTGGTCTAAATTTGTGAACTACTTACACCTCTAATAAGCAAGCCAACCGAAGCATCTTGTCGGTTGACTTAACTTAATACCAAAATTTGTATCGCTGAATAAATAAAATAATTACACTTTGCCAGCCAAATTCATCAACTGTTTGAAGTTCACAAGATAAGTGATGTTGTTGGCGCTATCAATTTTAATCCACCCTTTTTCATGCAGCTTTTCCATGATTTTGGTGGTTTCTTCAACGCCGATTTCTGTCACCTCTGCTAAATCTTTGAAGGGAATGTTAAAAATTTCTCTTCCTAAGTCTGATTCTTGACCATAGCTTTCACCCAAAGTCACTAGAGTATGGGCGAGTTTAACCGCTGGTGGTGAAGACCGCATTTGCAACCGCACGTTAATTTGCCGCAATCGCCGCACCATCAGTTGCAACATCCGGTGATGTAACTGCGGGTCTTTAAACAATATTTGAATAAACCGCTCTCTGGAAATACTCAGCAACTTCACGGGTGAAAGGGCAATGACATCAGTTGAGCGTGGAGATTCATCCAAAATTGCCATTTCTCCAAAAAAATCGCCACGCCCAAAAATTGCCAAAGCTACTGAATCGTCCCCGACGGTACGCCGGACTTTGACCCAACCAGAAACCACGAAGTAAACGGCGTTACCCCAGGCATCTTCCATCACAACGGCTCGCCCAGATGGGTATTCATGTTCAATTGCAACGTTGAGTAGCCATTCCAATGTCTGTGGATTGGCTGTACTCATTAAGGGGAAAAGTTCACTAAAAACCTCAGTTAGCATGAAATATTTGCAACAATAGGATTCAAGAGGGGAAACTAACTTTGCTACTATTAAGTTTGTTTAAACCGTAATCTTACTCAGAATACGATCGCAAAATTTGTATTTATTTAGAGATGAATCTCTAAGCTTTATCAGTCTAGGATTCCATTACAACATAACAATTATGTATGCTAACGAAATCAGCGTTTTCACTTACTGACCGATGATTTACTCTTTGTTGGTAAATTGCTATCTAGTGCCAGTATTTTGATCTGTTGGTCTAAATTCTTCACTAATTGATTCAGGGTAACTAAAGCCTCTAATTGCTGAGAATCAAGGCTAGGATTCAGTAAAAGTCGTTCTTGTAGTTCATGTAACTTAATGCTTAGTTGCTGAGAAATTCCTAAGGCATCGCGGCCTATACGTGTTAATTGCTGTTGTTGATAGAATTTTAATGCTGCTCCCCGTAATACTTGGAGTGTTGCCTCTTCGCCGTAGATTCCCGGCATGACTCGCAAGCGTAATAATAAGCGATTTTTTTGATATACGTATTCCTTTTCTACTTGTTTTGGTTCTGCAATGGTGGTTACAGGCAGGGAAGCAAACCGTTTTAATTCATTCAATACTCCTTGAAAAACTGAGAGCGGTAGTTTGTCTAATACAGACTGCAAAACTCCATTGTCACTCCACAGTATTCTGCCTTCGTAAGCTTGTCTTTCTAAGTACAGCCGACCAATTCCCCCAGCCAAGATTCGCCCTAGTAATTCTTCTAGTAATTTTTTTGGTGGTAGTGTTGTTAACAACTCAATCGGACTCAGTAGTTTGGAAGCTTGTGTAGGAAAAATAGCTAAATTGTTTGATGATGTGGCTTCAGAATCCTCTCCCGGTTGAGTTGTGGAAATAGGGGTCAAGAACGTCGTAGTTTGAGATGATTGGTCTAGCTCTGGGATAGGAGGCAAGTCTACCCGCTGCCCAGAATTTTGACGCTTTTGTGTCTGAAACGCCAGTAATACTGGTTGTTGATTTGATTCCGAGTCGGCATCTAAGGAAGGACTAAGTATGTCAGCAATCGTAGCTGGGCTATTTGTTGCGGGAAAGTCCACTGTTGGCTGATGCACTTGTTGGGCATCTAGCTGAGATGTATTCTTATGGTTGAGGTAGGCTGATAGTATTCTGCGGTGGGCATCGGCTGCGATCGCCTCAATCACCATTGTGCAATTGATAGAAGACAAAATGCGACCAACGTAATCTAGGGCTTCGCTCTCTTGTGGATGAACCATGCCTAACAAGAGGTTTTTGTCTTCTAATCCAAAGGGCAAAATTTGGTGGTAGAGGCAAGCTTCAAAGGACAAAAGATGATCGATTAGGTGGAATATTTGTTCGCGATCGCCTTTTTCCTCCCACTTAGTTTGAGTGGCAGTTAGCATTTGCTGTCCATTTGCTGCGGTATCATTTAGTTCGCCCTTTGAAGACAACATAGATTTGATTCGTTGGTGTTTACTTATATTTTGCCTCTAATTCAATAGGTAGTTAATAAAGATACTTTGTTAGATTGTTAAAATTTCAATTATATATACTTAAGTAAATGTAAGTAGAAGATGAATTTTAGATTATAGGCTAGGGATAATACTGAGAATTGGGCAAAAGAGTGCTGTTAGTGGATAGCTAGGGTTGAGCCAGTGCTGAGTTTTATTTATCTCCTTGTCCCCTTGTCTCCCCTGCTCCTCGGTTACAGAGGGTAGCCGTACCACTTGCCTACGGCACAAGCTACGTGCAGCGTCTGTCTGCGACACGCTGCGCGAACGTAGAGAAGTGCTGCTCTCCACTCCCTCATGCTCTATTTGCCACTACAAGCTACTCCTGGGTTCTTAAAGCTTGGGCTGTCAGATAGACTTTCGTCCATTCGCCTAGCACTTGATGGGTTTTGAGTTTTAACTGTTCGGCTATGGCTTCTATTGAATTACCCGCTTTCCGCAAAGCTAAAATCTGCCGCCCCAGAGGAGTCAATTTTTCATCAAGTTGCTCCCATTGGTTTTGTGTTAACCCCAAGTTATGTTCTTGCAAGGAAATTGAGAGCCAGCTATCTACGAGTTCTGGTTTACCTTTGAGGGCAAAAACACGCACAGCATGATAACTAATTTTTTCTCGTAGTCGATATACCTCTTTAGTCTGCTTATTCAGTTTCTGGGCGATGTCTTCCTGGGACTTACCTTGCAGATAGAGTCGTAGCCATTCCACTGCATCTGTTCCCAGATTTTCTTGTAAATAATCTTCAAATTCTTTTTGTACTGACTGGCGCAGCCCTTGTTGTTCCTCTAGTTGTTGTGCTTCTTGATATTCTGCGATCGCCTGACTATCGACTAAGTTAACTCGATTGTCACTGTCGTCTGTGAGAACTTCTTCTGAGACTAGCCGAACCAAATCACGCCCTGGCACTTGGGTTAAACCACCGCGCTGAGTGCGACGCAAATAATTCACAAATCGGTAAGCTAATAGCAGGGTGGTTTCATACAAACAGAGAAAAATGACAATAGTTATGGGAAGCGATCG